>JAGRED010000321.1 GCA_020446725.1 Parvularculaceae bacterium
CGCCGACCGCATTCTCGTCATCCCGATGTATCCGCAATATTCCCAATCGACATCGGCGAGCGTCGCCGACGCCGCCTTCGACGCGCTCTCGGACATGAAGTGGCAGCCCGCGCTGCGGATCGCGCCGCCCTTTCACGACGAGCCGCTTTACATTGAGGCGCTGAAAAAAGGCGCCGAGGCGCATTTCGCCGCGCTCGACTGGACGCCGGAACGCGTCATCCTCTCCTTCCACGGAACGCCGAAGCGCCATCTCGACGACGGCGATCCCTATTACTGCCATTGCGCGAAGACGGCGCGGCTGTTGCGCGAGGCGATGGGCTGGAGCGAGGATTTCGCGCCGCTCGCCTTTCAATCGAAGTTCGGCCGGGAGGAATGGCTGACGCCGGCGACGGATGAAACGATCCGCAGGCTCGCTTCCGACGGCGTCAAACGCCTCGCCGTGATGACGCCGGGCTTCGTCGCCGATTGCCTTGAAACGCTTGAAGAGATCGCGATCGGCGGGGCGGAACTCTTTCATGCGGCGGGCGGGGAACGCTTCTCCGCCGTTCCGTGCCTGAACGACGCGCCGGCGATGATCAATTTCCTGGAGGCGTTCGCGACGCGCGAAGCCGCCGGATGGCTCTGAGGAATATTTATGGAAGACCTGTTTTCATCGCCCGCCTTCTGGGGAAGCCTTGCAACGCTCACCTTTCTTGAGATCGTTCTCGGCGTCGACAATCTGCTCTTCGTGTCGATCGCCGTCGGCAATCTGAAAGGCAAAGCGCAGAAGACGGCGCAACGGATCGGCGTCTGGGGCGCGATGGTCTTGCGGATCGCGATGCTCGGCGGCGTCTTCTGGATCATCGGCCTCGACAAGGAGCCGCTCTTTCACCTTCCCGACGCGCTCGCCGAATTCGTCGCGCATGGCGACATTCACGCGCAGCACGCCTTCGCCGACGTGACGGCGAAGGACATCATCCTGCTCGTCGGCGGTCTCTTCCTGCTGTGGAAAGGCACGCAGGAAATTCATGCGGCGGTTGAAGGGACCGGCCATGAGCAGGCGAAAGCGAAAACGTCTTTCGGCGCCGTCATCGCGCAGCTTCTCGTCATCAATGTCGTCTTTTCCCTCGACAGCGTCATCACCGCCGTCGGCATGACCGAGATGCTTTCCGTCATGTTCGCGGCCGTCATTCTTTCAACGATCGTGATGGCGATCGCCGCCGACCCGCTCGCCGTCTTCATCGAACGGCATCCGACGACGAAGATGCTCGCCCTCGCTTTCATCCTGCTGGTCGGCGTCGCGCTCGTCGCGGACGGCGCCGGCTTCCACATTCCGCGCGGCTATCTCTATTTCGCGATCGCGTTCTCGCTCTTCGTTGAGCTGTTGAACATCCGCGCGCGCCGCAAGGCCGGCGCCGATGTCGCAAGCGCTCACTAGGGACAAAAATGGGGCGCGGTCGCCCGCGCCCCTTTTCTTCTTGTCGTCCGCGTGAGAACTAGAACGTCGCCCGCGCGCGGAAATAATAGAAGCCGCCTTTATATCCGCCCGGCGCCGTCGCCGGATATTGCGAGCCGACAATGCCCGCAAAGCCGACGCCGACGAGATCGTCCGGATAGGAATCGAAGACGTTCTGCGCGCCGACGATAAGCTCGATGCCGTCGGAGACTTCAAAACCGGCTTCGAGATCGACCGTGATCTGCGCGCCTGCGTCAAACGGCAGGTCGCAGAAAGTCGGCGGCGTCGACCCATAGGCGTCGACATGGCATTCGAAGAAGCTGCCGTAATAGTTGACGCGGGCGAGACCGTGGAACGGTCCTGCGAAGTGGTTGATCGTCAGATTGCCGCGCACTTCAGGCAGGCCGTTTTCGATGATGTAGGCGCGACCGCCGCCCAAAGGCGCCGCCGTGCCCGTGCCGAAATCCGTCACTTTCGTGTCGGTCCAGTTGAAGGCGAGCGCCGCCGTCGTCCGCGACCCCGCCGACAACTCGAAGCTCGTGTTGGCGACGACGTCGATGCCCTGCGTTCTCGTGTCGAACGAGTTGGTGAAGAACGAGAATTGCGACAGGTCCTGGAAGCCTTGGAAGTCCGCGGCGTTAAGCGCGCCGTTGGCGTCGAGGAAGTTGATCGCCTGGCTGGTCGTTGATCCCGGCGGGATCACCAGTCCGTTCTGCGTGGCGAAGTCCGTCAGCGCCGAGAGGAAATCCTGCGCGTCGGAAAGAGAGATGCGGTCCTTCACGTTAATTCGGAAATAATCGACCGTGAAGCCGATGGCGCCGAGATTGAAGGCGACGCCGGTGGTGAAGTTCTTCGATTCTTCCGGCCCGAGGGTCGGACGAACGCCGGTCGAGATTTCAAGCTGATCGGCAACGAATTGGCCTGCCGCGCTGGACAAGGGCAACGTGCCGAGATCGACAAGCTGCGTGCCGTTGAACTGCGTCGTCGTGTTGATCACGTTCGCCTGGCCGCCGGTCGGGGCGTGGAAGCCCGTCGAATAAGTGCCGCGGATGACGAAATTGTCGGTGAGGTCGTATTTCGCGCCGACTTTCCAGTTCGTCGTGCCGCCGAAGGAATTGTAGAAATCCTCGTAGCGGACAGCGCCCTGCAGCGTGAAGGCGTCGGTGATGTCGGCTTCGACTTCGCCGTAGATCGCATAGTTCTTTTGCGAGGTCGAACCTTCAGCCGCCGGCGTGAAGCCCGGGAAACCGTTCGACGAGGACGAGAAGCCCTGTCCGGTCGGGTAGGCGAGCGAGGCCGCCGACAGCGGGCCGATGATGTAGGATTCAACCTGGCCGGCGGTGATCGTGAACTCTTCGTTGCGGTGTTCAAAGCCGAAGGCGACGATCAGGTCGGATGCGAATGTGTCAACCGGCAGCGCATAGCTGAAATCCGCGTTGAAGTTCGTATCCTTCTGCTCATAGGAGCCTGGAGAGAACGAGGTCGGCGTGTTCGGCCCAAGGCTCGCATTGATCGTATTGTTGATGAAGAAGTCGACCTGGCTGTCGCCGCGGGTGAAGCTCAGATCGTAGGTGAAGCGTTCGCCGAGCGTGCCTCTGAAGCCGCCGACGATCGAATAGTCCTTCACGTCGCCGCCGAAGCGCGGCGTGAAGCCGCCCGGAAACATCTCGACGAAAGAGAAGCAGTTGGCGTCGGACTGGATCGCGGCGAGGAACGTCGGATCCGGAATGAGGCCGCCGCTGGTGAGCGGAATGCCGTCAATGCAGTCGCCCGCCGTGTCGACGGAAAGGTCGCCGACCTTCACCGACGGCACGTTGTCCATATCGAGATCGGCTGCGTCGATAAGGCCTGTGTCGGGATCAACGTCCGGCCCCGCGAAGACGCCCGCGCGATTGGTCGGGTTGCGATAGAAGAAGCCGCCGTCGACCGTGCGCTCTGCGTAATTGCCGAACGTGTAAAGCTCGAACGAATCCGAGAACGGGATCGCGGCGTTCGCGAACAGTTTCAGATCGTCCTTGACCTTGGGCTGCCCCCAGATCTGTACGTGATCGCCGGTGATGGTGTTCACGTCGGCGCTTGCGACCGCGAGATTGCCGGCGGCGATCAGGGCCGCCGCGTCGTCGCGCTGCACGGAGCGGTCCGTCGCATCCGCTTCGCCGAATTCGCCGCTGATATTGAGGAAGCCGCCCTGGCCGACCGGGATCGGCAGACCGATATTGGCCGCGACCGACCATTGATCGCCGTCGCCCTTATAGGTCTGGCCCCATTCGCCCTCGATCGAGCCGCCGCTGTCGGCGTCCTTGAGAACGAAGTTGATAACGCCCGCAATGGCGTCGGAACCGTATTGCGAGGAGGCGCCGTCGCGCAGGACTTCAACCTGCTTCAGCGCAATCGCCGGAATGACTGAAATGTCGGGTCCCTGCGCGCCGTCCGACAGACCGCCGCCGAGGAACGAGATGACCGCCGCGCGGTGGCGGCGTTTGCCGTTCACGAGAACAAGCGTCGAGTCAGGCGGCAGGCCGCGAAGATTCGCCGGACGGACGATCGTCGCCGCGTCGGAAATCGGCTGCGTGTTCACATTGTAGGAGGGCACCGACGTCCTGAGGATGTTCTGGATGTCGTTATCGCCCTGGTTCAACAGTTCGCTGCCGTCGACGACATCGATCGGCGCCGGCGTGTCCGAGGCCGAACGCTCGGCGCGGCGCGTGCCGACCGTGATGACGACGTCGGTTGAGGAGTCGGCGATTTCGCCTTCCCGCGGCTGTTGGGCATAGGCAGGCGCTGCTGCCGCCATCGCGATCGTTGCGAATGACGCGCAGCCGAGCAGTCGGATTCGTGACTGGGTTTTTCTCATATTTTAGTGTCTCCCTGATTTAGACCGTTCTGAACCGGACCGGTGATTTTCGGACCCCGCGCCCCCGCGGAACTCCGGACCGTTATGGTTAATAGGCGGGCTAATGGGCAGTTTAGGCTTGTTCTCGGCGCCGAAAAGACCGTTCCATCGCGCTGAGAAAGGAACTTGCGCAATTGGTGCATATTCGCCACGATTTTAGAGGAAACCTCCAAGAATGACCGTGAACAGATGACGAACGCGCCGTTTTCGATCCGAGCAGCGACCGAATCCGACATTCCGGCGATCACCCAACTGATGCGCGCCGCAATCGAGTCGCTCCAGAAAGGCTTCCTGTCGGATGACGAGATCGAGGCGTCGAAAGACATCATGGGCCTCGACACGCAGATCATCGCCGACCGGACCTATTTCGTCGTCGAGGATGCTGGAGAGATCGTCGGCTGCGGCGGCTGGAGCCGGCGCAAGACGCTGTTCGGCGGCGATCATTCAGCCGGCCGCGACGCCGGCGTTCTCGACCCGGCGACGGACGCCGCGAAGATCCGCGCCATGTACACCCACCCCGCTCATGTCCGTCGCGGCGTCGGCCGCCTGGTTCTTGAGACCTGCGAAAAGGCGGCGGCGAGCGAAGGCTTCCGGCGCGCCGAGATGGGCGCGACGCTCGCCGGCGTTCCGCTCTATGAAACCTGCGGCTACCGGAAGATCGAGAGTTTCAAATCGCCGACGCGGTCGGGCGTCGACGTGCCGCTGTTCCGTATGGAAAAGGATATTTCCGCCGCCGCATCGTAAAGTAACGCCATGCGCGTCTTTCACGCCGATCGTTTCAGTCTCAACCTGCCGGCGGGCGCCCGATTTCCGGGCGCCAAATATGCGATGCTGCGCCGACGCCTTCTCGACAAAGGGATCATCGAGGACGCGATGCTCGTTCCCTCGCCGTCCGCAAGCGCCGATGATATCGCCGTCGCGCATGACCCCGCCTATGTCGATGCGATCCGCGCCGGAACGATCGGCGCGCGCGATATGCGCCGCATCGGATTTCCGTGGTCGGTCCATATCTGGGAACGCGCCGCCGCAACGATGGGCGGCGCCGTTGCAGCGGCGAATGCGGCGCTTGAAGACGGCGTTTCCGGTCAGCTCGCCGGCGGCGCCCATCATGCGCATTTCTCATTCGGCGCCGGCTATTGCGTCTTCAATGATTTCGCCATTGCGGCGCTCACCTTGCTCGGCGCAGGGCGCGTTCGGCGCATCGCCATTGTCGATCTCGACGTACACCAAGGCGACGGCAATGCGGCGATCCTGAAAGATCGCGACGACGTTTTTGTTTTCTCGATGCACGGCGCGAGAAACTTCCCCTTTCGCAAGGAAAAATCGACGCTCGACGTTGAACTGCCCGACGGCGTTGAAGACGCCGACTATCTCCGCACGCTCGCGGAACTTTTGCCGGCGGTCTGGGCGTTCGGGCCCGATCTCATTCTCTATCAGGCGGGCGTCGACCCGCTAAAGGAAGACCGGCTCGGCCGTATGGCGCTGACGCATCAAGGCCTCATCGAACGCGATCGCATGGTGCTTGACGGCGCGAAGAAGCGCGGCGTTCCCGTGTCGATCGGCATCGGCGGCGGCTATGCCGATCCGATCGAGGCGAGCGTCGAGGCTTACGCCAACACTTGGCGCGTCGCGCTCACCTGAACCAGCAAAGTTGTTCGCTTGTCGCAAGGAGCGCGCCCGAACGGCTCCATAGCCGCATCGAATGTCCGAAAACGGATCCTTCAGCGCGCACGCCGGTAACTTCGGTCAAAACATAATCCGCGCCGACTGCGGCGAGCTCCTCATCGCTCGCATAAAAATAGACCGACATTGTAATCGTCGACGAGGGTCGCGGTTGATCGCCGATATACCAGATGCGCGGCGGCGCAACGTCGGCGCGATAGGCGAGCCGCGCAAGATCGAGCGGCGCGCCCGAGAGATCACGCACCCAGGAAAGGGATTTCGTGTTTTCCTGACCCAAAGGCGGAAAGCCGGCGACCGGCCGAACATCGACCGTCGCGCCGAAAGGCCCCGGCGGATGGAACACCTGAAACGTCTCAGGCGCCGGCGCTTCGGGCGCAACGAACTCGATGAAACGATCATTCTCGCGCCGACGCGCGATGACAATCGAGGCGGACGCCCTGATATCGCCGTCGGCGCCGGAAATTTCGACGCGTCGGTGCGAAATCGACCGCCCCGAGGCGAGCGTCGTCGCGCGCACGCCGATAACCGAACCAGGCTCGATCCTGCTGGCGAAACTGATCGTGATCGCAACCGGCGTTCCCGCGTCGCCGGCCTCTATCGCGGCCTTCATCATCAGCGCCGCCGTCCAACCGCCGAACATGCCGGTATTCGCCTCGCAAGCGGGATCAGCGAAAGCACGCCAGCTATTTTCTCCAGTCGGAGCGAGCGAGAGGCTCTTCTCAAGATCGATCATCAAAGGACTCCGCATCTGTGTGCGAAGCCTAACATCACCGATTATCTATTCGCCAGCATCCGGCAAGGCGATCGACGCCTGACCGAAGGCGTATCGCCAGCCCTTTTCCGTTCTGACATAGGTGTCTGAAAACCAGAGCCGCTTGTCGATCTTGTCGCCGGACTTCGTCGTTCCCCTGATATAAAGGCGCGCCGTGACGATCGCCGTATCAGGACCATACATCCTTACCGTCTGCGTTCCTTCGTCTTCGACTTGCGCCTCATAGTCGATGACGTGGTCGCGTGCCGCCTTGATAAGATCGGCGCCGGCGTAAACGTCGCCGCGACCGACAACGAGAATCATGTCTTCGTGCAGGATTTCCGCCATCGCGTCCGCATCATTGCGCTCAACGGCGGCCTGATACGCGGTATCGAGATCAGCGACGATTTTCTTGTCGCTTTCAATCGCCGCGGGCGTCAATGCGAGCGCGGCGGCTATGGAGAGGCTGAACATATCGGGTTCCTTTCGTTTCGCCGAACCCTAGCGACCCGCGCCGCCGGCGCTTGCGCTTTCTTGCGAATTTCAGCCCGCAGCAGCGATGCGGCTTGGCGGCGCGCCGAACCGGCGCGCGAAACTGCGCGTGAAATGGCTGAGATTATTGAAGCCGCAGGCGTAACAGGTCTCGGTGACGCCCGCGCCCTCTTCGATCATCGCCCTTGCGGCGGCAAGTCGCCGCTCGGCGAGATAACGATGCGGCGGCGCGCCGACGAGTTCCGAGAAGATGCGGGCGAAATGAAAGGCGCTCATGCCGACATCGCGCGCGAGATCGGAAATCGTATGCGCTTCGTCAAAGCGGGCGTCGAGCCGCGCGCGCGCCGCATGCACGCGCTCCGCATACCAGTCGAGCTTGCGTTCCCGATAAAGCGATCGATTTTCATCGTCATGCGGACGAAAAAGTTCCGCCGCGCAATATTCGGCGAGCATCGGTTCGTTCGTTCGCATGGCGCGGTCGATCCCCCAGCGCAGGAACCGCACACGATTGCTGTCATTCAGAACGCGCCGCTGATCTGACCGCCAGCTCTTGCGCGTGTCAAAGCCATCATCCTCCGCGGAGAGATAAACGACCGACAGACAGGTGTCGTTGAAGCCGCCTTCGTCAAATCCGGCGCGAAAGCGCATGCCCGGATGATGCAGCATCACATCGCCGGTTTTGACGCGCCACCGGCCCTCGCCGATATCGAGATTGAAGGCGCCCGCCTCGACAAAGCTCGCCATGAAGGCACCCGCGACCTCCTCGTAAGGCCGGTCTTCGTGCTCTGCGGGATGATCGAAACGGTGAACGCTGATCTCGCGCGAGCGCCAGAGGGAAATGGTGCGGGACATCGGCGGAAAATACGCCCCGGCGCGGCGATGGTAAATCCGTCTGAGCAGGCGGGAAGCGCCCTAGCCGCGCGCAACCTCGATGAACCGCCGCACCTCTTCCGCCTGCGTCGCCCAGGAACAGATGAGGCGTCGCATCGTTCCGCCCGCGGGATCGCCGGGGGTCGCCCAGGGATAAAACTGCGCGCCGGCGGCGATGAGCCGTTCCTCAACCCCCGGCGGGAATGAAACGAAGACTTCATTCGCCTCGGTCGGATACCAGACCTTGCATCCCGCGGCGGCGAGCCCTTCTGAAAGCGCTTTCGCCATCGCATTCGCGTGGCGCGCCATGACGAGCCAAAGGTCGTCAGCGAGATAGGCGTCGAACTGCGCCGAGACGAATCGCATTTTTGAAAAAAGCTGCGCGGCGCGCTTGCGGCGAAAGATGAAATCCTTCGCGTCATCCGGATTGAAAAAGACAACCGCCTCCGCGATCAGGCAGCCGTTTTTCGTGCCGCCGAAAGAAAGAACGTCAACGCCGGCCTTCCACGTGATGTCCGCCGGCGCGCATTGCAGCGTCGCGACGGCGTTCGCAAAGCGCGCGCCGTCCATATGCAATTTTAGACCGGCCGCGCGGGCGACGCCGCCGAGCGCCTTCACCTCTTCGGCCGTATAGACGGCGCCGCATTCGCTCGCCTGCGTGATCGACAGGGCCGAGGCGGGCATGCCGTGCGGCGGGCGATCGGGAAACCCTTCAAGCGCCGCGCTGACGCCTGCGGCCGTCAGCTTGGCGGCGTCGCCCTCAAGCGACAGCAGCTTCGCGCCGCCGGTGTAGAACTCCGGCGCGCCGCATTCATCCATCTGGATGTGCGATTCCTGATGACAGAGGATCATTCCCCAAGGCGGGCATATCTGCGACAGCGCCAGCGAATTCGCCGCCCCGCCCGTCGCCACGAAGAAGACGGCGACGTCGCGCTCGAAGAGGTCGGAAAATTTCCTTTCAACGCGCTTCGTCAGTTCGTCGCCGCCATAGGATGGCGCCGCGCCGTCATTGGCGCGAAGGAGCGCGGCAAGAATATCGGGATGGGCGCCCGCCCAGTTGTCGGATGCGAAGTTCATCGCCGGAAAATAGCAAAGCCCGCCGACAAAAAAAGCCCGGCCGTCGGCCGGGCTTTTCAGATGATGTTCGCGATTGTTATTCCGCGGCTTTCTCTTCGGATTTTTCAACAGCGATGATCTTCGCAACGCCGGACTTGCCGTCGTCGGTTGAATACTTCGCCGTATCGCCGACAGCGGCCTCGCCTTCACTGCTCATTTCGCTGAACGTGATGCAGCGCGTCTCCGGCGTTTCGCCGCCGGCCGTCGCACAGAGCTTCTTGGCTTCATCGTCCCAAGTATAGGTCGCCGCCGTTCCTTCAGGACCTTCGGCGGTGCCGTCATCGTTGAATTTCCACACCTGCGTCGTTCCGTCGTCGCGCGTGAATTCCACGGTGTTCGATCCGGCAAGCGCCGGCGCGGCGACTAGCGCTGCAATGGAAGCAAGGGCGATGATCTTCTTCATGAGGTTCTCCTTCAGCGCGCGACCCGCCGGCGATACGCCGGCCCCTACCCCGCGCGGACGCCGACGCTAGGAAGCGCAAAACCCCCGGTCAACGCGATGCGCCGTCCTGATCGCCTCATTGAACGCTTTGTAATTTTCAATCACGCGACAAGCGCCCGCCGCGGAAAGGCGCGCGCCGTACCCGTCATAGCAATGACCGCCGCCGACGAACCCCCAGACCGTCATGCCGGCGGCGAGGCCCGCCTTCACGCCGTTGACGCTGTCTTCAAGGACGAGGCAACGCGCAGGCTCAACGCCGAGCCTTTCAGCCGCATACAGAAAGATATCCGGATGCGGCTTCCCATGCGCGACGAGATCCGCAGAATAGACATGCGGCGCGGCGAGATCAAACAGACCGGTGCGCTTCAGCTTGCTTTCAAGGAAATGCGCGCGCGAGGACGATGCGACGGCGAGCGCGGCGAAATGCGTGCGCGCAAGCCTGAGCGCCTCATCGGCGCCTGCGATGACTTTCAACCCATCGCGTTCGCGTCGACGCCCATCCAGCACGCGCTCTTCGAAATCTGCAGGCGCTTCGCATTCATGCGCATCGAAATAATCGGTTCGCAGCTGCGCAAAAAACAATCCGTCATGCAAACCGACAAACCGCTTCACATATTCTTCTGGCGTGTAATGAAGACCGAAATCGCCAAGCACAGCGCGCTCGCCGCGAATGGCGAGCACTTCAGAATCGACAAGCACGCCGTCGCAATCGAAGATGACTGCATCGTAATATTCTCTGACGTTCCGCATCATGACGATTTGTTCAGTGTCCGGTTTTCGCCGCAATCGCGCCTGAATTCGCCGTTCAAGCTATCCCCCGCGCAAATGTCGCTTCGATCTTGCGAATGCCTTAACCGGCGCGCCGGTAGAAGCGCAAGCAAAAGCCCCCTTTGGGCTAAGGAGGTCTAGATGCGTAACGGGAAATTGATTATCGGCGCCGTCGGCGCGCTTGTCGTCGCAACCGGCGTCGGCGCCATGATTTCATCGTCGAACAGCAATGCGACGAAGGCCGAGGGCGAAACGCCGAAGCTCGTCTCCGCGGTCAAAGAAGAGCCGAAAGATTGCCGCGTCGTTGCAACGAACGAAACGGGATTCGATCCGGCGACGACGCCGGTTCCCGTCCGCGAGGACGCCGGAAAGAAGCAGGTCCTTAAAGGAACAGCTGTCGGCGCTGCGGTCGGCGCGGTCGCCGGCGAAGTGATTGGCGGCAAGCCGGGCATCGGCGCAGCGGCGGGCGCCGGCGCGGGCGCGATTGGCGGCCACACGATCAAGGCGGATAAGCAGAAGAGCGCCGACGAAATTTATGACGCGCAGATCGCGGCATACACTCAGCAAAAAGCCGCTTATGACGCGGCGCTGCAGAACTGCCTCAATTAAGCGGATTTGATCCGTACAATGAAAAAGGCCGGCCCCTCGGGGCCGGCCTTCGTTTCGTTAAGGCGCTTTGTCGCTTACGCGCCGCCGCCCGCGAGAACCGCGAGAAGAAGAAGCGCGACGATGTTGGTGATCTTGATCATCGGATTGACGGCGGGACCAGCCGTATCCTTGTAGGGGTCGCCGACCGTATCGCCGGTGACAGCCGCCTTGTGCGCGTCCGAGCCCTTCTTGTGGACTTTGCCGGTCGCGTCGGTGAAGCCTTCCTCGATCAGCTTCTTGGCGTTGTCCCAGGCGCCGCCGCCCGAGGTCATCGAGATCGCGACGAAGAGGCCGGTCAGGATGACGCCGATCAGCATCGCGCCGACCGCTGAAAGCGCGGCGGATTTGCCGGCGACCATGCCGATGACGAAGTAGAGAACGATCGGCGAGAGGATCGGCAGCATCGAGGGGACGACCATCTCCTTGATCGCCGCTCTGGTCAGCATGTCGACGGCGCGGCCGTAATTCGGCTTCGACGCGCCTGTCATGATGCCCGGATCTTCGCGGAACTGCTTCCTGACTTCTTCAACGACCGCCTGCGCCGCGCGCCCGACGGCCTGCATCGCGATGCCGCCGAAGAGGAACGGCAGAAGGCCGCCGAAGAAAAGACCGCAGATGACGTAGGGATCGGACAGCGAGAAGTTCACCGCAACATCGCGGAAGAACGGATACTGGTCCGGATGAGCGGCGAAGTGCTTGATGTCTTCCGTATACGCCGCAAAGAGCACCAGCGCGCCGAGGCCCGCCGACCCGATGGCGTAGCCCTTGGTGACGGCTTTCGTCGTGTTGCCGACCGCGTCGAGCGCGTCCGTCGTTTCACGCACCGAGCCTTCAAGGCCTGACATCTCCGCGATGCCGCCCGCATTGTCCGTAACCGGACCGAAGGCGTCGAGCGCGACGATCATGCCGGCGAGCGCGAGCATGGTCGTCACCGCCGTCGCGATGCCGTAAAGGCCCGCGAGGTTATAGGTCACGACGATGCCGACGATGATGACGAGCGCGGGCATCGCGGTCGCTTCCATCGAGACCGCGAGACCCTGGATGACGTTGGTGCCATGGCCGGAAACCGAAGCCGCCGCGACCGACTTCACCGGGCGGAAGCCCGTGCCGGTGTAGTATTCGGTGATCCAGACGATGAGGCCCGTCACGACGAGGCCGACGACGCCGCAGATGAAAAGGCTCATGCCGGTGAAGGCGTTTCCGGCCGCCGTCGTTCCAATCGTGTCGCTGAAACCGAAGATCTTGGCGGTGACGGCGCCGATGGCGACAAGCGAAAGAACGCCCGTTGCGATGAGGCCCTGATAAAGGGCGCCCATGATGTTTTTCGACCCCTTGCCGAGACGCACGGCGAAGGTGCCGAGGATCGACGTTACGATGCACACGGCGCCGATCGCGAGCGGGTAGAACATGAAACGTTCGGCGTCCGCCGTGAAGAGGATCGAGCCGAGCACCATCGTCGCAGCGACCGTGACGACATAGGTTTCGAAAAGGTCGGCCGCCATGCCCGCACAGTCGCCGACATTGTCGCCGACATTGTCTGCGATCGTTGCGGGGTTGCGGGGATCGTCTTCGGGAATGCCGGCTTCAACCTTGCCGACCATGTCGCCGCCGACATCGGCGCCTTTGGTGAAGATGCCGCCGCCGAGACGGGCGAAGACCGAGATGAGCGAAGCGCCGAGCGACAGCGCGACAAGCGCGTTCACGACGCCGCGGCTTTCCGGCGCAAGCCCCATCGGGCCCGTCAGGATCGCGTAGTAGCCGGCGAGTCCCAACAGCGCGAGACCGGCGACAAGCATGCCGGTGACGGCGCCGGCGCGAAACGCGACCGAAAGACCTTTGCCCAGCCCCTCGCTCGCGGCCTGCGTCGTGCGGACGTTCGCCCGCACGGACACGAGCATGCCGATATAGCCCGCCGCGCCTGACAGGAACGCGCCGGCCGCAAAACCGAGCGCCGTCGTAAGGCCAAGCGCGAAAAGGAGGATTGCGAAGACGACAACGCCGGCAATGGTGATCGTCGTATATTGACGCTTCAGATAGGCGGAGGCGCCTTCCTGGATCGCGCTCGCGATTTCCTTCATGCGGGCGTTGCCGGCCGACAGTGACATCACCTGCTGAATGGTGACGACGCCATACAGGATGGCGAACAGACCGGCCCCGATGACCAGCCACAAGCTATTGCTCATTGGTACCCTTCCCCGGCCTTTTCGGCCAATCGCTGGAATTGATGGGGAGAACCCTGAGATGGCCGCGGCGTCCGGGTGAGCCCCCGCGCGCGCCTGCGCTTCAATCAGTCCCCGTTACAGATCGGCGCGAGAAGTGCCAAAGCCCTTTCCCAAAATCAACAGAAAGTTGAATGCGAACAAAAGCCAAGCCCGCGCGCCGCCGCATGGCGGTCCTTAACGTCAGCGCCGCTCGTCTCCCGCCGCGCAGGGCTAAAGAACAGACTTAACCTTTATAATTTCGGAGGCGGAACAAGAGATGTCGCAGCGGCCCGGCGGCGTCGAAGCGCGGCGCCGGCGCGGTATGACCGCCGATCGCCGTCTTTTAGCGTCGCCTCCACCGCCGGGGCGAGACCCAAGCCCATGACGCAAAAGGGAAAAATCCCCCCCCCAATCCGCAGCGATGGTGAAATATCGGCGCGTAATTCTTGAAACCTTCGCACAACGCTGCGGCTTGCCCGTTGACCGCCTTGGCGGTATCCGCCCAAGGTCGCGTCGCGTCGGCTCAGCCGGCGCGGCGACGGCCGGGTTTCGGACGGGCGGATATCACGGGCGGCGAAACGCGACGGCAGGGGAATGGGCCGCGCGCGCTTGGGTGAAATTCCAATTCGTGCGAAATTCGCGGTATTCACCATCTCCGCCGGAGAAGCAGGAACATGGCTCAAAGGCTGGAGAAGCGGGTTTTGCGCAGCCGGGCGTTTTCCGGCCGATGCCGGGGGCGTCAATGCCATTCCTCCCTGACACTATGAAACCTACGCCCACATTGAACGCACGATTGCCGCTTAGGCTCGAACAGTTCGAGACGCTGACGGACGCGCTTGATTACGCGGCGCAAGGCGAGACCGGCTGTAATTTCTTCAATCTCCGCGGCGAGGTTTACGCGCAGTTTTCTTACGCGGCGCTTCGCGGCGAGGCCAAAGCGCTCGCCCGAAAGCTGGCGGCGCGGTTCGAACGCGGCGCGCGCATCGCGCTCGTCGCCGAGACGTCGCCCGATTTTCTCGTCGCCTTTTTCGCCTGCCAGTATGCGGGGCTCGTTCCCGCGCCGATGCCGCTGCCCGTCAATCTCGGCGGCAAGGACGGCTATCTGACTCAAGTGCGCCTGATGGCGCAGGGCGCAAAGGCGTCCGCTGCAATCGGGCCGGCCGCGCTGAAAGATTTCCTGATTGCTGCGCTGGAAAACGAATCCGGCGTCGACATTCTCGACTACCACCAGATGAAAGCGCTTGAACCGGAAACGGATGCGGTCGCATTCGGCCCGGACGATCTTTGCTACATTCAGTATTCTTCGGGTTCGACGAGCGCGCCGAAAGGCGTCATCGGCACGCAGAAATCCGTCAACGCAAATCTACACGCGATCACCAAACACGGCCTTAAGCTGCGCCCCGACGACCGCGCGGCGAGCTGGCTGCCGCTTTATCACGATATGGGTCTCATCGGTTTCGCGCTGGCGCCGATGTACGGTCAGCGCACGATCGATTACCTTGCCACGTCCGATTTCGTGCGCCGTCCGCTGTTGTGGCTGCGCCTGATGTCGGAACACAAGGCGACGATCACCTACAGCCCGTCATTCGGTTACGAACTCGCCGCGCGACGTTCATCGAAAGCCGAAGACGGCGCGCTCGATCTGTCGCATGTCCGCGTCGCCGGCATCGGCGGCGACATGGTTCGCCCGGAAGCCTTGCGTCTTTTCGCCGAAGCGTTTGCGCCGGTCGGCTTTGACGCCGGCGCCTTCCTGCCGAGCTACGGCATGGCCGAGGCGACGCTTGCAGTTTCCTTCACCGAAATCGGCGCGCCGGTCGATGTCGATTATGTCGACATGCGCCACTATAATCGGTCAGGCGTCGCGCAGCCCGCATCGGCCGTCACCTCTCCCGAACATAGGCGCGGCTTCGTTCTCTGCGGCAAACCGCTCCCCGATCATGCGATCGAAGTCAGGGGCGAAAACGGCGACACGCTGCAGGATCGCGAAGCCGGCCGCATCTTCATCAAGGGGCCGAGCCTTACGCCCGGCTATTACAGCGATCCCGACGCGACCGCGCGCCTTTATAGCGGCGAGTGGCTCGACACCGGCGACATGGGCTATTTCCTTAATGGCGAAGTCGCGATCACGGGCCGCGCCAAAGACCTCATCATCATCAACGGCCGCAACATCTGGCCGCAGGATATCGAGTGGGCGGTTGAGAAAGTCGATGGCGTCCGGCAGGGCGGCGTCGCCGCGTTTTCCGTCGATGATGGAAACGGTGAGCGCGTCATCGTCGTCGCCGAACGTCGCGGCATGAGCGCTGAGGCGCTTGAACATGTGAAACGCGAAATCGCGAAAACGGTCCAGACCGCAGCCGGCGCGCCGGCGGTCGTCGTCATGGCCAAACCGCATTCAATGGTGCTCACTTCGTCCGGCAAGCTGTCGCGCGCGAAGGTCAAACAAAAATTTCTCGCCGGCGAATTCGACGAAGCGATCGCGGAAGCGGACGCGCCGAAGGCGCTGGCAGAAGCACGGGTGTGACGCTCGTTTCCCTGACCGGGGGCACCGGTTTCATCGGCGCCGCATTGATCGACCAGCTCATCGCTGGAGGCTTCAAGGTGCGCGCGCTTGCCCGCAACAAGGCGCGCGTCCGGCGCGCCGGCGACATCGACATCATCGAGGGCGACCTAGAGAACGCCGCAGCGCTCGGCGCGCTCGCCTACGGCGCGGATGTTTTCATGCATCTCGCCGGCGAAACGCACGCTCGCTCCGAGCAGGATTTCACACGCATCAATGTCGCCGGCGCCGAGCGCGCGGCGACGGCTGCTGCGAAAGCCGGCGCGCGGTTCGTCCACGCGTCGTCGTTGTCGGCGCGGGCGCCGGAAACCTCGCCCTATGCGCGCTCGAAATTCGAGAGCGAAAGCGCGATCGCCCGCGCATCAGACGGCAATGACTGGATCGCGCTGCGCCTGCCGGCGATTTACGGGCCGGGCGATCTCGTCACGCTTCCCTATTTCAAGATGCTGAAATCAGGCTTCGCTTTCGAGCCGGCGACAGAAACGCCGGCGCGCGCGTCGCTGCTCTTCGTTGAGGATGCGGCCTCGGCCTTCATCGCAGCGGCGTCGTGCGGCGCGCCGGCGCGCGTCTATGAGGTCGAGGATGAAACGCCTGACGGGCGCACCTGGAGCGAAATCGGCAAGGCGCTGTCGGCGATCTACGGCAATAACGCCATGGCGATCCGGATCCCCAAGCCCGCCATCGCGCTCGTTCATGAAGGGATGCGGGCCGCAGAGACGATGTTCGGCAGGACGCCGTCGATCCGGCAAGGCCAGGTGAACGAACTCTTCCACCCGGACTGGGTGGCGCGCGACAATCTTTTCGGCGCGGCGACGGGCTGGCGCGCGATGACGCCCTTGAAGGAAGGATTTGCAAAAACCGTCCGCTGGTATCAAGAACAGGGGCTGATCCAGCCCTAGGGGCGCGGAGCATTTCGGAGCGACGACATGGCCGGCATCGAAGATTCAGGAATTCAGGCGGACGACGATCTCGTCTTCCGCCGCATCTGCACGCTTCTGGAGCCGCTGAACCAGAAAGGCGTCAAGCTGTCGCGCGAGGTCGACCTTGTCGCCGATCTTGAAGTCGACAGCGTTTCCGTTCTCGATATCGTCATGGATATCGAGGACTATTACGACATCTCGATTCCCGTGAACACGATTTCCGAAACGAAAACGATCGGCCAGCTGGTCGATGCGATCCACGCCATCAAGGGACAGCAGGGCTGAATCTCACATGAGCCTCTTCGAAAAATTCGAGAAGAACGCCGTCCTCTACAACAGCCTTTCCTCGATCGGCAAAAACCCGTTCTCCGTCGTGATGGAGGAAGTGCTGGGGCCGACGCGCGCCAAGATAAAAGGCCGCGAGACGGTGCTCGCCGGCACGCATAATTATCTTGGGCAGACGTTTGAAAAAACGGCGATCGAGGCGGCGAAAGCGGCGCTCGACCGGGAAGGCACCGGCACGACCGGATCGCGCTTCGCCAACGGCACGTTTTCCGGTCACAAGAAACTCGAACGCGACCTCGCCGACTATCTCGGCATGAAACATTGCGTCGTCTTCTCGACCGGCTACACCGCCAATCTCGGCGCCATTGCAGGGCTCATCAACGCGGCGGAAGACGTCGTTCTCGTCGACGCCGACTGTCACGCCTGCATCTATGACGGCTGCGCGATGTCGGGCGCTGAAACGATCCGTTTCCGCCATAACGACCCTGAAAGCCTCGACAAGCGGCTCGGCCGCCTCGATCCGAAATACAAGGGCAAGCTCGTCTGCATCGAGGGCATGTATTCGATGTACGGCGACACGGCGCCGGTGAAGGAATTCGTCGAGGTCGCGCACCGGCACGGCGCCTATCTGCTCGTCGATGAAGCGCATTCCTTCGGCGTTTACGGCAAGACCGGAAAAGGCGTTTCGGAAGCCGAAGGCGTGATGGACGAGATCGATTTCTACACCGGCACGTTCTCGAAAGCGCTGGCCGCGATCGGCGGCTTCGTCGCCTCGAACCATCCGGAAGCGGAATATCTGCGCTTTTCCTCGCGCCCCTATCAGTTCACCGCCTCGCCCTCGCCGGCGACGATCGCCTCGGCGGGCGCGGCGCTTCAGAACATCAAGCAGCATCCCGAGATCGCGGCGAAGCTGTGGGCGAACGCAAACCGCCTCCACGCGGCGCTGACCCAATATGGGCTGAAACTCGCCTCGGGCCCGGCGCCGGTCATTTCCGTTCTCCTGCCGACCAGGGAAGACGCCTTCGCGGCGTGGAACTTCCTCCTTGAGAACGGCGTTTACGTTAACATGGCGATCCCGCCCGGCACGCCCGGCAAGGAATCGCTCCTGCGCCTCGCCGTTTCTTCCGCCCACACGAATGAGGACATCGACCGGCTCGTCGCCGCCTATGGCGCGCTGGCAGAGGCTTTTCCGTCCGCCAAGGTGACGGCTGCTGCGTCATAAATCCGCAGCATGTGATTGGTAGTCACATTCCGGCCCGATTTGGGACGCCTGATTGGCAGGCCCTTCGCTAGAATGAAGGGGCGAAGCGAATGAAGGGACGAAACGCCATGTTGCGTCAGGCGGTTTTGGCGGCGGGAATGACGGCTCTGGTCGGCGGCGCAGCCGCGGCTGCGCCCTTCGACCATATGAGCTGCAAGGGCGAACCCTTTGAGGTTCGCATCACCGTTTCAAACGTCAAGCAGAACGCCGGTCTGATGACCGTCGAGCTTTTCCGCAATGACCCGGACGGCTTCCTAAACAAGCAGGGTCGGCTTTTCCGCGTGCGCTACGCCGCGCATGCGCCGATGACGCAGATTTGCGTCAACGCGCCGGGGCCGGGCTTGTGGGCGGCGGCGGCCTATCACGACGTCAACGCCAATCAGAAATTCGACAAGAACGCCTTCGGCCTTCCCGCCGAACCCTATGGCGTTTCCAACAATCCGAAGATCCGCCTCGCCCCGCCGCCGATCGAAGAGGCGCTTTTTGAGGTTGCGGAGACGGGCGCGTCCGTGGAAATCAGGCTGAAGAACTGACGCCTGGCGCATCGATCCGGGCGAGCCGAAAGGATGTCGCCCATGGCCGACGGCGCAAACCCATCAGCGATCACTATCGAACCCGTTTCCGGCGCGGCGGGCCGCAAGGCGTTCATCGCGGCGGGGAAGGTTCCCTATAAGGACGATCCGCATTTCGTCGCGCCGCTCGAATTCGAGGTCGATGCGCGGCTGAACCCGGCCGCGAATCCCGGCCTTAAAGGCGCGGACGTCCAGCTATTCATCGCGAAGAAGAACGGGGAAGTCGCGGGGCGCATCAGCGCTTTCGTCAACCCGCTCTATGTCGCGCATTACAATGAGAAGACCGGCCATTTCGGTTTCCTCGACGCCATCGACGACGCCGACGTGTTCGCGGCGCTAATAAAAGCCGCCGAAGACTGGATGCGCGCGCGCGGCATGACGAAGATCGCCGGCCCCTTTTCCTTCAGCGTCAATGAGGAATGCGGGCTGTTGATCGACGGCTTCGACGCGCCGCCTTACGTGATGATGCCGCATGGCCGCCCATGGTATCAGCGCCATGTCGAGGCGCAGGGCTATTCAAAAGCGATGGACATGTTCGCGCTGCGCTATATTCCGCGCCGGCAGTTCATTCCCGAAAAACGCATGAAGTTCATTGAGCGCGCGCTCAAGAGCCCGAAGGTTTCGATCCGCAATATCGACTTCGCCCGATTCAACGAGGAGATAGCAACGCTCGTCGATATTTACCGGGACGCATGGAGCGACAATTGGGGCTTCGTGCCGATGACGGAGGAGCAGATCGCCCATATGGCGAAGGAGCTTCGCCCCATCATCGAGAAATACAACATCATCTTCTGCGAATATGACGGCGAGCCCGTCGCCTTCGGCCTTGTCCTGCCGAACGTCATGGAAGCGATCCGCGATTTCGACGGAAAATTATTGCCGTTCAACTGGGCGAAGCTTTTGTGGCGCCTGAAAGTGAAAAAGCTCAGCCAGGCGCGCATGCCGCTGATGGGCGTTCGAAAGAAACTGCACGGCAAGCCGGTCGGCGCCGCCTTCGCCTACAAGATCATCGAGATGGTGAACTCGGCGAACATGGACAACGGCGTCACGGAATCGGAGCTTTCCTGGATCCTCGAAAACAATCCCGACATGCTCAACATGCTGACCGACATGGGCGGCGAGATTTACAAGACCTACCGGATTTATGAGCGTGGGTTGTGAAACTTCGCGGCGCATTCTTCCGCTTTCATTTTTAATTCGGCGTCACGCTCAGGCGACAGATACAAATATCTTTGCCCAGTTTTATGATTGAATGCCCAACGCGATCGCTCCAAATGTTCAGCAGCCAACGCAAAGTTTCCTTGAGTTATGGCAAGCTTCGCGATCATCTTATTCCTGTTCGGACTATCCAGATTGCCGGCGTCCACCCAAAAACGCGAGCCATTTGGACGTGATCGAATCTCCTGATTCACGCTGGTTTTCAAAAAAATTATCAACTCAGAAACGTCGAATGACGATTCGAGCCAATCGAGCGCATAAGTTTGGAACTGATGCTTGATATCATTTGCCACAGCCTCAGCATCTTCTATCGAATTTACATTCCAAATATTGAGTGCATTACTTTGACGGAGTCCATCACTCGGCGCAATCGTGCCGCGTATTGGCATTTCAGCTTCGTCAGGGCGAAATCCAAGGGGACCGCATGCGCCGACTCTTAATGCCGACTCGATTTCCAATTCAGGAATTTGAACGCCTACCCAGACGCTCACGGATGCTGTGGTGCAATCACATGTTTCTGCAAAATAGGTATTGAAGCTTCTAAACTCTACGTGATCAATTCGCCCCGCGCGACGACGCCATGTTTTGCGCGTCGTCCAGTCATCAAACCCTGCATTTTTTAATAGTGGGTACGCTATTGCACGCAATGCTCGCGTGGTGTGGGATGCCGTGACCTTCATAACCTAATCAATTGAATCATCGAATTGAGTCCCAAGCATTAAACAATCGATAGATTTTCACCGCAAAAACGGCTCGTCGAAGCTGCGCAGCTTCCTTGAATGCAGCGTGCCCGCATCAGCTTCAGCGCGCAGAAGTTCGATCGCTTTAAGCCCGATTTCGAGATGCTGCGAGACGCGCGCCTGATAGAAGGCGTCGGCCATGCCGGGGAGTTTGATCTCCCCGTGCAAGGGCCTGTCGGAGACGCATAAAAGCGTGCCGTAGGGCACGCGATAACGAAAGCCGTTCGCCGCGATCGTCGCCGATTCCATGTCGATGGCGATGGCGCGCGACTGGTTGAGGCGCACGGCGATCTTTTCGAAATTCAATTCCCAGTTCCGGTCGCCGGTCGTGACGACCGTGCCGGTCCGCAACAGGTCTTTTAGCTGGCCTTTTGAAATGTCCGTCACCTGTTCAACCGCCGCGGTCATCGCAAGCTGCACCTCGGCGATCGTCGGCAGCGGGATCGAAGCGGGAAGCGCCTCGTCGAGAACATTGTCTTCGCGGAGATAAGCATGCGCGAGAACATAGTCGCCCAAACGCTGCGTGCGGCGAAGGCCGCCGCAATGGCCGATCATCAGCCAGACATGCGGCCTGAGGACCGCGAGATGGTCCGTAATCGTTTTCGCATTGGACGGGCCGACACCGATATTGACAAGCGTGACGCCGGCGTGACGGCCTTTCACATAATGATAGGCGGGCATTTGCGGCTGTTTCAAGAGCGGCGGTTTTGACGGACCTGTTCCCTTCAGCGTGATGCGGTCGCCGGGCTCGATCAGCGCGTCGATCTCCCCCGCGTCGACGAGCGCGCGCCCGCGCTCGATGAATTCGTCGACATAGCGCTGATAGTTCGTGAACAGAATGAAATTCTGGAAGTGTTCGGGCTTCGTCGCCGTGTAATGCTGAATGCGGTGAAGCGAATAATCGGTCCGCTCCGCGGTGAAGAGCGAAAGGGGCAGCGGCCCGCCGCGCTCAAGGATCATGCCGCCGTCGACAATGACGTCATTCGTCGAGATGAGGTTCGGCATGTGAAAGAAATGCTGCAATTCTTCGCGCTGTCTCGGCGTCAGATTGGCCGTCGCCTGTTCAAGCGCGAATGTGAGGGGGATCGGCGTCCTTGACCGGCCGACGAACAGCTTCGCCTCAAAGCTTTCGGTGATCCGCGACAGCTGTTCGAGAA
>JAGRED010000322.1 GCA_020446725.1 Parvularculaceae bacterium
CGTCATCGCCGAGGCGTCCCAGCATGAATTCCAGAAGAACGGGCGCGGCGCCTTTTCTTTAATCAGTTCCGACCAGACCGTCTCGATCGGCGCGTTGATGATCACCCGGTATATCTGGCGTTCGGCGAATTTTCCGTCCGTCATGACGTCCCCTTTTTGCGGTTCGTTTTTTGCGGCGATCCGCCGGCGCTCTGCTCGGCGAGATATTTGAGCCGCGTGACTTCGCCCGCCCAATAGCCGCTGTAATCGTCCGTCCAGCGATCATAGATCATGCGGATCGGCGCGGCGTTGAAATAGAGCCGGCGCATGCGCCCGTCCTTTTCGGAGACGACGAGATGGGCGTCTTCCAGCGCCTGAAGATGTTTCATGATAGCGATGCGGCTGATGTCGAATTCCGCCGCGACTTCGCCGACGCCGACGCCTGGTCGTTCGCGCAGAAGATCGAGAATCCGCCGCCGCGTTTCATGCGCGAGTGCTGCGAAGACGGCGTCGAGCTGATCGTTGGCTGATTCCATAGGTAACTATATAGTTACTTATAATCCCCCGGGCGTCAAGCGCGTTGACAGAACGCCCAGCCGGGAAGAAGGGTCCGCGCCATGGCCGACCGGTTGTTGATTATTGACACGTTGCTGCGCGGCGCGACCATCGGCGCGGAAGCGCTGATCGCATTCGCGCTTCTGCTTCCCTGGCCGCCGACATGGCGGCGCGGGCTCGGCGCCGCCTTCATCGCCTCGGCCGGCTGTTACATCGCGAATTCATCGGCGGCAGTGATCGACTCAATCGGCCTGTTGAAAATTCCGGTTCAGGTTCTGTCGATCATTTCGCCGGTCATCTTCTGGCAGTTTTCGCTGTCGCTCTTCGATGACCGGTTCCGGATGCGGCCGCTGACGCTTCTACCTTTTCTGTTCGTCGCGCCGCTTCTCATCTTCCATTTCGGCGGAGTGGAGGGGGCCGTCTGGACGGCCGCGCTCATCATTGCGCGCATCGTAATGATTTTTTCCTTCGGGCACGCCATGTACACGGCGCTTCGCTTTCTCAATGACGACCTCATCGAGGGGCGTCGCCGCTTTCGCATCCTCTTCGCGGCGGCAGTCGGCGTCACGGGGCTCATCATCAACTACACCGAGACATTCGGTCCCGGCGCCGCGCCGCCGCCGTCGCTCCTCTTGTTCCAGGCCGCGGCGATCCTCCTGTTGACGCTTGTTTTCGGCGCCTGGCTCCTGGGAACGCGCGCTGAAGTGCTTGATGGTCGCAAGCTTGCGCCGAGTGTCGATGCGCCCGCGGCGCCCGGCCTGAAAGCGGCGGACCGGCCGGCCTATGACAGGCTGATGAAACTGATGGAAGAGGGCGCCTGGCGCGAAGATGGGCTGTCGGTCGCGGCGCTCGCTTCAAAGGTCGGGGTTCCCGAACACAAGCTGCGCGCACTTATCAACGGCGAACTCGGCTACCGGAACTTCTCCGCTTTCCTCAACGCGCATCGCCTCAAGGAAGCGCAACGGCTTCTGTCCGATCCTGAACAGGCGCGCCGGCAGATCCTGCAGATCGCGCTTGATGTCGGTTACGGGTCGATTGCGCCTTTCAACCGCGCCTTCAAGGAGGCGACGGGCGCAACGCCGAGCGACTTCCGCAAGAAAGCGCTCGGCGAGGGCTGATCGTTTCTGAAAATTCCTTTGCGTTTTCGAAAAAGCGGATTGATTTAAAGGCTTTGCGGAGAGTTTTCGCCGCGCGCGTAGCATTCCTGATCCGTTCGCAACGATTGGGAAAAAGCAATGGAACATGCGTTCGCCGCCGCACTGGAGACCGCCGGAATCTATCTTGTCATCTTCGCCCACGACTACGGGCGCTATATCGTCTGGGCCGTCGGGGCGTGGTTCGCCATTTGGAAATTGTTCGGCGGCCGGCTCAGCGGTCGCAAGATCAGGTCAAGAACGCCGGGCGGCGACCAGATGCGGCGGGAATTCGCTGCGTCAACGCGCACGGCGGCGGTCTTCGCCTTGTCGGGAACGATCCTTGTTCTTGGAAGCGAGGCGGGCCTCCTCAAAGCCTATGGCGACATATCGGAAATGGGCTGGGCGTATTTCTGGGGTTCGCTCATCGCGATGATTGTTCTGCATGACGCCTGGTTCTACTGGACCCACCGCCTCATCCATGATCCGCGCCTCTTTCGTCGCATTCATCGCACGCATCACCGGTCGAATTACCCGACGCCCTTCACCGCCTATTCCTTCGATCTTGGCGAGGCGGCGATCAACGCGGCTTTCGTACCGCTTTTCGCGCTGCTGATTCCGGTGTCATTTCTCGCCATCGGGGTTTTCGCAACGCATATGATCCTGCGCAATGTCGTCGGCCATTCGGGGTATGAGCTTTTTCCCGCCCGCAGGTCCGGCCGGCCGCTTTTCGATTTTCTGACGAGCGTCACCCATCACGACCTTCATCATGCGCAGGCGGGCTGGAATTACGGTCTCTATTTCACCTTTTGGGACCGGCTGATGGGCACCGAGCATCCGCTCTATCACGAGAAATTCGCTGAAGCGGTGAGGAAGCCGCTCGACGGTTCGGCGGTGATGGCGCTCGGTCTTGCGAAGCCGCGAACAAGCTTCGTCTCAATGGTCGGCGACCCATTGATCCAGGACAGCGCCCGGCGCTGCGTGCGCCATTAGAAATTCCGCTTTCGCTCCTGTAGGTTCGGGACAAAAGAGGAGAAGACGATGGCGGATGGCGCGCAACTGACCCCGTGGTGGCTGAACGGCAATTTTGCGCCGGTCGAGAAAGAAGTCGAAGCCTTCGACCTTCCCGTGACCGGCGCGTTGCCGCCCGAACTTGCTGGCGTCTTCATGCGAAATGGACCCAATCCTTGGCGCGAGGCGACGGCGCACTGGTTCCTCGGCGACGGCATGGTGCACGGCGTCCGTCTCGAAAAGGGAAAGGCGCGCTGGTATCGAAACCGCTATGTAAGAACGCCGTTGATCGAAGGAGGCGTTTCAACACGCGATCCTTCCGTATTCGGCGATAAGCGCGCCTCGACCGGCAACACCAATATTGTGCGCCATGCGGGCCGCATCTTCGCCGTCGAGGAAGCGCATTTTCCCTATGAGATCACGGGCGAGCTTGAAACGAAGGGCTGTGAGGATTTCGGCGGCAGGCTGAAAACCGCGCTCACAGCGCATCCGAAAATTTGTCCTGAAACGGGTGAGATGCTCGCATTCGGGTACAGTTTCATGCCGCCTTATCTCACCTATCACCGCTTCGACGCGCAAGGCCGTCTCGTTCAGTCGGAAGAGATTACGATTGGCGGCCCCGTCATGATGCATGATTTCTGTGCGACACGGACGAATGTCATCTTCATGGACCTGCCGATCGTTTTCGACATGGCGACCGCGATGCAGGGCGGC
>JAGRED010000323.1 GCA_020446725.1 Parvularculaceae bacterium
AGGACGCCTTCAGGCGCGCCAGCCTCCATCAACAATTCGGCAAGACGCAACGGCACCGACGGATCGCGCTCGGACGGCTTGTTGACGAACGTGTTGCCGCAGGCGATCGCGACGCCGAACATCCACATTGGAATCATCGCCGGAAAATTGAACGGCGTGATGCCGGCGCAAACGCCGAGCGGCTGGCGCATCGAATAAACATCGATGCCGGGTCCCGCCTGATCCGTGTATTCGCCTTTCTGAAGGTGCGGAATGCCGCAGGCGAATTCGATCACTTCAAGCCCGCGCTGAATATCGCCGCGCGAGTCGGGAAGGATCTTGCCGTGTTCCGCCGACAGCAGGCGCGCGAGATTGTCCATGTCTTTTTCAAGGAGCTCCTTGAATTTGAACATCACGCGCGCGCGGCGCTGCGGATTGGTCGTCGACCATTCGGGAAACGCTCTTTCCGCCGCATCGACCGCCTTGGCGACCTCGGCGCGGCTCGCCAGCGCGACCTTCGCCTGAACCTCGCCCGTCGTCGGATTAAAAACATCGCCGTAACGGCCGGCGGCGCCGGAAACGCGCTTGCCGAATATGAAATGCCCGTGTGTCTCGGTCATCGGGGTCCCCGCCGATTTGTGCGCTCGATCGCCGCGCGGACCCTAGTCGCGCCGCCGAAAGGGGGCAAGGCGGCGGCGCGGCGGCGTGCTGAAATTGACCGGCGGTCAGATCTCTTGATCGAGCGCCTCGATGAGGCGGTTGATTTCGTCCGGCGAGGTGTAATGGACGAAACTGACTCGCAACGCCCCGTGCCCGGGATCGACGCCCTGCGCCTCAAGGCAGCGGACGCCGTAAAAATCGCCGCCGCCGCACATGATCCCGCGTCCGGCGAGCCGCGCGGCGACGTCGTTGCCGGGTTCATTGAGAACGAGGGCGAAAGTCGGCGCGCGCTTTTCCGCCGCGTCAGGACCGAGCAGCCGAACGGAATTCTTCGATCCGAGGAATTCAAGCAGCGGCGCCATCAGTTCGATTTCGCGCGCGCGCATCAGCTCATGAACCGCGGCCGCGCGCGCCGTCGCATCGGCGTCGCCGCCGACATGATGCGCGTAAAGCGCATCGACATAATCAGCCATCCCGGCGGACGCGGCGACTTGCGCATGATCGGGCCCGGCAGGGGTGAAGCGCTTGTAGAGCGTTCCGGCGTTGAAATAGTGACCCTGATTGGGAAGCGCCTCGCCGAGCGCGCGGCGAACGACCATCACGCCCTGATGCGGCCCGTAAGTCTTGTACGCCGAAAAGAGATAGATGTCGGGACCCAATGCGCCGACATTCGGAAAACCATGCGGCGCATAGGAGACGCCGTCGACGCAGACATAAGCGCCTGCCGCATGCGCGATCCTGGTGATTTCCGCGACCGGATTGATTTCGGCGACGACATTCGATGCGTGCGGAAAACAGACAAGCTTCACTTTCTCGTCAAGCAGCGCTTTCAGTCCCTCAAGCGGCAGACGCCCCGTGTCACGGTCGATCTTCCATTCGCGAATCTCAACGCCCGACGCTTCAAGCCGCCGCCAAGGCCCGGAATTCGCCTCATGATCCTGATTGGTGACGATGACCGCATCGCCCGGTTTCAGCATCCGGGCGAAGGCCTGCGCCAGGACATAGGTGTTTTGCGTCGTCGACGGACCGAAGCTCACCTCGTCCGTCGCGACGCCGAGCATCGCCGCCATGCGCGCGCGCGCCTCGTCCATCTCCTCCCCGGCGAGACGAGAGGCCTCGAAGTCGTAATAGGGCTGCACCTTGCGTTCGCGGTAATAGCGCGTCAGGCGATCGATCACCTGCCCGCAGGCGTAAGACCCGCCGGCATTCTCGAAAAAAGCCTGGCCCTGAAGCGCCGGAACGGTGAAGGCGGGGAACTGCGCGCGGACAAAATCGGTATCGAGTTTCATGACGCCTATAGGCGCCGCACGCAGGGTGTTTGGCAACACAAGATTGCGGCGGCCGCGCCGTTCAGACGATTCTCAGCCTCGGCGCTTTCTCTTCGGCGAGTTTGCCGGAGGCGCAGCCGACCACGTGGCTGATCGTTTCGCCGTCATCGGCGAGCGGCGCCGTCATGCAGCGGAAGAGGACTTTTCTGCCGTCGCAAAGCGTCAATTCGCGCTCGTGATGGTTGGGCCCCGCGCAGGCGACGGCGGCGTCGATGGTGGCCGTCGCCATGTCGAGCAGTGAGAGCGTCCAGTCGGTCTGCCCCTGCAGATAGACGGCCGAAAGCTTGGCGAGTTCGGAACCGAGATAGCTGAAATAGGGAAATCCGACCGATTGCTTGAGATCGACGACGAACACCCAGTTCCAGTCGGCGCCAAGGTCGATCGCCCTCATGTCGGCCCAGCTTGGATAGCTGCCGCGGGCGGCCTGCGCCCAGACTGACAACAACCGTTGCGACAGACGCCGGTCGGAAGGAGGTGCGATGATCGCTTGCTCGAAGAGCCCCGCTGTCTCCTGGATCATCGCACCCGCCTCTCGTTCCCCCTGCTTCGCCCAGCCCCCGCTGGGCTATCCGCCTCTATGCGCAACGAAATACCGGCATATTTGAAATTACGGTTCCTTCATTGAGGCCGCGTTGCCGGGATCGATCAAATTTTCGCAATCCGAGGCCGAATCAGTAAACCGGCGCGGACCGTCGCCCGCCCAATCGGGATTTGCCAGGCCTTGGACAATCCGCCTATAAGCGGCCGGAATCTAAAGGTTTCAGGGGTTATCGATGGACGCGCTCTACATGATCATCGCCTTCGTCGCCGTCATGGCGATCCTTAACGTCGCGACGACCGGCCGGATCGACTGACGCCTCGCTGGCGTCTCTCCGGCATGATCCTTGACGCATTTCTCATCCTTTTGGGGCTCGCCGTCCTTCTCGTCGGCGGCGACCTTCTTGTGCGCGGTGCCGTCGGGCTTGCGACGACGATGCGCATCCCCCCGCTCCTCGTCAGCCTGACGATCATCGCTTTCGGCACCTCGGCGCCCGAACTCGTCGTCTCGGTGACGTCGGTGCTGGAACACGAATCCGGCATCGCGATCGGCAATATCATCGGGTCGAACATCGCAAACGTCTTTCTGGTGCTCGGCCTGCCGGCGCTCATCTATCCGATGTCGGCGCATGTCGACGGTCTGAGGCGGCACGGCGTCGCGATGCTCGTCGCGACGGCGGCCTTCGTCGCAATCGCCTACGGCTACGGCGCGCTCGATCGCGCGACCGGCGGCGCCCTGTTCGCCGGCATCATCCTTTACGTCCTCTTCCTCGCCTATATGGCGCGCGCCTCGCGTGGGCATGATCCGGTGATCGACGAGGTTTCGGAATACACGCAAGGCGAAAAGAGCAATGTCGGCGCGACGCTGCTTTACGTTCTCGCGGGGCTGATCGGCCTGCCGGTCGGCGCGCACCTCCTTGTCGACAGCGGTTCAGCGCTCGCCGCGCAGCTCGGCGTGCGGCCCGAATTCATCGGCCTTACAATCGTCGCCTTCGGCACGTCTCTGCCCGAGCTTGCAACCGTCGTCGCAGCAGCCGTTCACCGCAAGTCGGACGTCGCGATCGGGAACGTCATCGGCTCCAACATATTCAACATTTTCGCCGTCGGCGGCGCAGCCGGCCTTACAGGCGTCGCGGAGTTCAGCCGGCCGTCATTGACGCTCGACATCCCCTTCATGATCGGCGCCGCGCTTCTTCTCGCCGCCTACATATTTTTCAGGCGCGATATCGGGCGCATCTCCGGGCTGCTTTTTCTTATCGCCTACGCGGGATTTATCGCCATGCTGGCTCTTGGAACGGGTTGATCCGCGGGCCGAAGGCTGACGAAAGAAATTCAGAGGCGAGAGACAGACCATGGACATTCTGGAAATCGCTTCCAACATCGTCATTCCCCGATGGGTGAAAGCTGTTGTCGTGGCAATGCTTGCATTGCTCGTCGCAGCGTATGGCGTCATGGTCTTTCTCGGCGTGACCGGCGATGCGGCCAATGACGGCTGGATCGAGGCGGCGGCTTACGTCCTTGGGATTCTGCTGCCGATTTTCCTTATCGGGCTCGTCATCATGTATGCCGAGACCGGCATCGAAGCCTTGCGTCACAGATCGTACAAATACCTTACCGAGGTCGTTCCCGAACGCACGGTGATGTTCGAACCGATCACGGAAAAATCCTCCAGAACGCCGCCGCCGTGGCGCCGACGCGTAAGCGATAAGCGATCAATGTCCGCCGTATATATGGCGCCGAGCAATGCCGGCGAAGCGGTTCGCTATGAAGTGATCGCGCCGATCGTGGACGACCGCGGCGCAATCCAGTACAAAATGATCCGTTTCCTCATTCAACTGAATGTTCAAAAATCAAATGTCGTCATCTTTCTACCCGAAAAGGCGCTTTCCCGCGCAACCGCCCCAGACCGCGGACTTGACGAATTGTTTCCTCACTCCATGCGCGGCGCCGCCGCGGAAGGCTATGTGATTAATCCCGCATCAACGCGTGCGCGATTTAACAATGATTTCTTCCAGAGTTTCGTTCTCATCAAGCGCCTGCCCGAGAAGTTCATGCTGAACTCAAACGAGCGTCTCTATTTCGCCCAGGATGTAATGATGATGCTTCGCGCGATGCTTAATGAGACGCCTGAACTGTTTGAAGACGCCGCGTCTGACGATGTCAGGCGCTTCAATCTGAAAAAGAAATGACCAGAACGGCGCTTGTAACCGGCGGCGCCAAGCGGATCGGCGCGGCGATCACCGAACGGCTCGCGCGCGCAGGCTGGCGCGTCGTCGTCCATTACCATCATTCGCCCGAAGACGCCGAAGCGCATGCGCGCAAGATCGGCGGCGTCGCGATCGCAGCGGATCTCGGCGATCCGAAAGCGGCGGAGGCGTTGCCTGCAGCCGCCGCACAGGCGATCGGCGCGCCGCTCGACGCCATCGTCAACAACGCATCGGTTTTTGAATTCAACCGCGCGCAGGATTTCACGGCTGACGATTGGCGGCGCGACGAGGCGATCAACCTGCTCGCGCCGGTCCTGATCGCGCGCGCCTTCGCAAGGCAAGTCCCGGCCGGACGCACCGGCGCGGTCGTCAACATGCTCGACCAGAAGCTCTGGAACCTCAACGCGGATTTTTTCACCTACACGATGTCGAAGGTCGGCCTCGAAGGGGCGACCCGCCTTCTTGCGAAGGCGCTCGCGCCGAGTGTCCGCGTCAACGGCCTTGCGCCCGGCCTGACCCTTCCGAGCGGCGGCCAGAGCGAGGCGGAATTCGCGGCGGTTTCGTCGAAATACAACCTCCTCAAACGACCGATCGACATCGGCGCGATCGCGGACGCCGTTCTGTTCCTGCTCGACAATCCGGCGGTGACCGGGCAAACGGTTCTCGTCGACAACGGCCAGCACATGGTTGCGTCCGACCACGACATCATGTTCACGACAAGAGGCCTCGGGTGAACCGACCCCTGCTCAGCGACAGCTATTACTACATCGTGCTGGAAGACTACCGGCTCGACGTTTCGATCGGCATTCACGATTTCGAACGCGCCAAGCCGCAGCCCGTCACCGTTTCGCTCGCCGTCGCCTTCCCGCGCCGCGACCATTACGCGGACCGCATCACCGAAGTGATCGATTACGATTTCCTGCGCACGGAAATCGCCGCGCTTGTTCATGACCGGCATATCAATCTGCAGGAAACGCTTTGCGAAGCGATCCTGAAGATCTGCCGCAACGGCGGCGCGAAAGGCGCGATCGTTCGATCGGAAAAGAATAATGTCTATCCGGACGCCCAGTCAGTCGGCTGCGAAATGAGCTGGTTCGACGACGGCGTGCTGCGGAAAGCGTAACGCCCGTGTACGAACAATCCTACAAATTCACGTTTGAGGCCGCGCACGATCTCGCCGAGAACGTAAAAGGCGAAACCGATCATCCCTATTCGCGCATTCACGGCCATTCATTTGTGGTGACGCTAACCCTGCGCGCGGAAACACTCGCGCCGGAGGGATGGATCATCGATTTTGCGAAATTGAAGGCGATCTGCGAAAGCCTTCGCGATCGGCTCGACCACCGCCTTCTAAACGCTGTTCCCGGGCTCGAACGACCGACCCTCGAAAACACCGCCGCCTGGATATTCGCGGCGGCGGTCGCGGACGCTCCGGCGCTCCATAAGGTCGAACTCGAGCGACCGACCCTCAACGAGCGTGTCGCCTTCTTCGCCAAGGACTGATTGATCCTCATCCGCATGCGCCGGGCGAAGCCCGTCGAGCAGCATGGTGAGGCGGATAATGCCGGCGAGGCCGATAAACACGAGCAGCCCGCCGAAACCCAGAACGACGGCGAACACGACGCTGGACCCGCCGGGTTCGAGAACGGCGAGCGAGCCGTCATCCGGCGAGACGCGCACCTTGACCGGCTTGCCCGGTTCGTAAACCGCGCCCTTGTCGAAAACGGCGCCGGTCCAGAATGTGATTCTCTCGCCCGAATGAGATTCCTCACCGTCAAACCAGGCGTAGCGAACGACGTCGCCGTCCTTGCCGCGGCTCAAGACAATGCCGTCGACGGCCGGCCAGGAAAGGCTGGCGCGGGCTTGGGCGTAATCCTCAACCGCCGCATAGGCGGCGAGAACGCCGCTCGCGACGACGAGTCCGAACAGGATGAACGCCCCCAGCGCTCCCTTTATATCTTCCCGGCCTGCCATGGTTTGACCCGGTTCAATCCCCGCTATACGCCGTCACGCTATGGTCAGCGATGATAACGAAGAATTAACCGCCGACCCGAAACTATCGGGAAAATCGCAAGATGCGATTCACCCTCCGCACGGCGCCGAGCTGATCGCGGATGAGGTGACACGCTTGCCTGCGCGTCCCGGCGTTTACCGGATGATGAACGAGGCCGGCGACGTTCTTTATGTCGGCAAGGCGAAGAATTTAAAAAACCGCGTTTCCTCCTACGCCAAATCCGGCGGTCATTCGAACCGCATCATGCGGATGATTTCCGAAACGCGGGCGATGGAATTCGTCGTCACCGCGACAGAGACCGAGGCGCTGCTGCTCGAAGCGAACCTCATCAAGCAGCTGAAGCCGCGCTACAATGTCATTTTGCGCGATGATAAATCGTTTCCGTACATTCTCATCGCCGCCGATCACGACGCGCCGCAAATCCTGAAACATCGCGGCGCGCGCAAGCGCAAGGGCGGCTATTACGGACCATTCGCCTCGGCGATGGCCGTCAACAAGACGCTGAACACGTTGCAGAAGGCGTTTCTTCTGCGCTCCTGCACCGACAGCGTCTATGAAAACAGGACGCGCCCCTGCCTTCTCCACCAGATCAAACGGTGCTCCGCTCCTTGCGTCGACCTCATTTCAATCGAGGACTACGCGGCGCTTGTCGGCGAGGCGAAGAAGTTCCTCGACGGGGATTCGATCGCGGTGCAGCGCGCGCTGTCGAAGGAGATGGAGGACGCCGCCGCCGCGCTCGATTTTGAACGCGCCGCCCGGCTTCGCGACCGCATCCGCGCGCTCACCTATGTGCAGGGCTCGCAGGACATCAACGCCGAGGGCGTTTCCGAGGCGGACGTGTTCGCCATCCATGCCGAGGGCGGCCATAGCTGCGTTCAGGTGTTTTTCTTTCGCGCCGGACAGAACTGGGGCAATCACGCCTTCTTTCCGAAACATGACCGCGAGGATGAACCGTCGGCGATCCTGTCCGCCTTCATGGCGCAATTCTATGACGGGCGCGAACCGCCCTCGCTCATTCTCGTCAGTGAGACGCCGGACCAGTCGGAACTCCTTGCCGAAGCGCTGACGCTGCGCGCGCGCGGAAAGGTGACGATCGCCGCGCCGCAGCGCGGTGAAAAGCGCGCCATCATGGATCAGGCGTTGATGAATGCGCGCGAAGCGCTCTCGCGTCGGCAGGCGGAAAGCGCGAGCCTGCAAAAATCGCTGGCGCGCCTCGCCGAGGCGCTCGGGCTCGAAGCGCCGCCGCGGCGCATCGAGGTCTATGACAACTCGCACATTTCAGGATCGAACGCCGTCGGCGCGATGATCGTCTCCGGACCGGACGGTTTCGAGAAGAAGCAATACCGCAAATACAACATCAAATCGTCCGACCTTACGCCGGGCGATGACTACGCGATGATGCGCGAGGTGCTGACGCGCCGCTTCTCGCGCCTGATGAAGGAAGAAGACGAGGAGACGCGCCCCGATCTCGTCATCATTGACGGCGGCAAGGGCCAGCTTTCCGCCGCGCTCGGCGTCTTTGACGAACTCGGTCTCGACTGCGCCTCGGAAGGGATTGCGCTGATCGGCGTCGCCAAGCCGCGCCGCGAAAACGACGCCGGCGAAAAGCGCGTCGATCGCACGATGGGCGCGGTCGGCGAACAGATCGTCATGCCAAGCAAGGACCCGTTCCTACTCGCGCCGCGCGATCCGGCGCTCTTCTTCATCCAGCGTCTGCGCGATGAAGCGCACCGGTTCGCCATCGGCGCGCATCGCGCGAAACGGAAAAAAGCGCTCGGCGCCAATCCGATCGACGAGATCCCGGGGGTCGGCCCGTCAAAGAAACGCGCGCTGCTCAATCATTTCGGCTCGGCGAAGGAAGTCGCGCGCGCCAAACCTGAAGACCTGACCGCCGTCGAGGGAATTTCCGCCGCGCTGGCGCAGCGGATCTACGATTATTTTCACGGCCAATAAGGGCCGAGGCGGACAACGCTTACGGCGCGCTCCAGGAGACCCAGACGCCCGACATGGCGATCAGGCTGGCGATCGTCGCGACAGAAAAAAGCCCGACCGCGGCGAGCCGCGAGCCGTGAAGACGCGTCCACAGAAGAACGCCGCTGACGCTCATGAACACCATCGCGCCAGCAATCGTATCCATGATGAGGATGAAGGCGGTGCTGACGCCGACCGTCTTGTGCATGTCGATGACCGCTTTCAGCGGGCTCGCGCTCTGGCGTTTCAGGGCGACGACGTTGGAGCCGACCGCATGTTCCGCGCTGACCGTTCCGTTGGGCGCCCTGAAAGATATTTCGATCAATTGCGGCTGTTCCGCCTGCTGGCCCGAAAAGCTCACTTTCTCGCCGGGACGTCCACGCGCCGGCGCGCGCTTGCCCTCGACCTTGTATTCGCGCGTCAGCCATGCGGCGAGATCATCCTCGCTCTCGATCGCGCCGGGTTCGACGAAGGCGGTCAGCGACGCGGCCTCCCGGAGGCGTCCGTTCTCGATCTTCATTTCCGCGCGATGGTGGAGATAGAAGCCCGAAATGCCGAGCAGCAGGAAGATGAGCGCGCCGTAGACGCCGGTCCAGGCGTGCATCCGCCGCAGCCAGAGAATGACGGCGCCGCGCTGCATCGATCGCGGCAAGAACAAATAGCCGCCGACTTTCCGTTTCGCGCCGTCCGCCGTCGGCGCCTGCCTGTCCTGTTCGTTCATCGCCATCCCTTGAGCCAATCTCACCATTAAACAGCCAAACTCACCGTAAAACACAGGCGGCCGGCGATTCCGTCGCCGGCCGTCATAGTCATTTTGCCGCATCAGCGGGCGGCGCCGGACGCCTTCAGGGAACCGTCCAGCCGAGCCAGGCGCTTCCGACAGAAAGCGCAGCGGCGATAATAAACGCGCCGACGATGCCGGCGGCGACAAGGCGGCTTCCGTGCAGGCGCGTCCACAGAAGAACGCCGC
>JAGRED010000324.1 GCA_020446725.1 Parvularculaceae bacterium
GACGACGAAGTCGAAATCGCCCTCGCCGCCTGGCGCAATTCCGAGCCGCGCAAAAAACGCCTCGACCATCGCCTTTTCAAAAAGCGCCGTGAACCGCTGCAGCGCAGCGTTGAGCTTTTCCTCGGAAACATGTGCGACGAGCGTTCCGCCGAAACGCGACAGATTCCACAAGACCGCATCCGGCTGGCGGCCATAGGCGTATAGGCCTGACTGATCGAAATAGGCGGCCGTGAAAGAAAAGTCGGTTACGGGGAGAAACCGCCACGGGCCGTAGTCGAAACTCTCGCCGTTGACGTTCATGTTGTCGGTGTTGAGTACGCCGTGGACGAAACCAGCCGCCATCCATTGCGCGCAAAGCCGCGCCGTACGCGCGACAATGCGCGCGAACCATTCCGCGATGCGTTCGCCTTCCTCGAGACCGGCGAGATCGGAATCGAATTCGTTGATGCAGTAGTCGGCGAGCTTTGAGATCGACGCCTTGTCGCCCTCATAGGCGAGGCGCTGGAACGCGCCGAACCGGATATGGCTGTGACCGAGCCGCACCAGCACGGCCGAGCGCGTCGGCGACGGTTCATCGTTACGGTCGAGCGCTTCGCCCGTCTCGATCACGCTGTAGGTTTTTGACGTGTAGACGCCAAGCGCTTCGAGCATTTCGGTCGCAAGGATTTCCCGCACGGCCCCTTTCAGGGTCAGCCTGCCGTCAGCCGTGCGCGAATAGAGCGTCCGCCCCGACCCCTTCGTGCCGAGGTCGAGCAAACGACCCGCCGCATCGCGCATCTGCGCGAAGACGAAGCCGCGGCCGTCGCCGATGTCCGGGTTGTAAACGCGGAACTGGTGGCCGTGATACCGAAGCGCAAGCGGCCTGGTGAGGTTGCCTTCAAGCGGTTCGAAACGGGCGAAATGCCGGACCCAGTCTTCGTCGGTCATCCCGTCGAGCCCGATTTTTTCCGCCCATCGCTGATTGCGAAATCGCAGGACCGCCTTCGGGAAATCAGCCGGGATCGCCGGGTCGTAAAAGGGCGAGGCCGCTTCGCCGGGCCCAAGAGTGATGAGCCGCGGGTCCGGCCGGTAAGCTGTCTGCGACATAAAATTCCATTTTCGGTGGCGGAAGCGCGAAATCAGGCCGTAAATCCCTGCCGCTTGGCAGGAACCCCCAATTTCATCTTGCACTTGCGAAGGTCTTCACGCATTCACCGGGTCCTGCAAGATCAGGTGATGTTATGGCGAGAGACGCTGCGCCGCAAATGACGCAAAAGCCCGCGGACCGCAATCCGCCGGCGCCGGCCGATGTCGAGGCCGCGGCCGCGCGGATCAAGGGCCGCGTCATCCGCACGCCGCTTGTCCGGGCCGAGAAACTCTCTGCGCTGACCGGCGCCGATTTGTGGCTGAAACTTGAAAGCCTTCAATATACCGGCGCCTTCAAGGAACGCGGCGCGCTCAACAAGCTGCTGACGCTCTCCGCGGCGGAAAGACAGCGCGGCGTCATCGCCGCATCCGCCGGCAATCACGCGCAAGGCGTCGCCCGTCATGCGAAAGCGCTCGGCGTTTCGGCGACGATCGTCATGCCGGCGACGACGCCCGACATTAAGGTGCGTCAGACGCGCGCGCTCGGCGCCGAGGTCGTTCTCGTCGGCCATGCTTTTGAGGAAGCGCGTGAGCGCGCCGATCAGATCTGCGCCGAACGCGGATTGATCTTCGTTCATCCGTTTGATGATCCCGACATCATCGCCGGTCAGGGCACGATCGCGCTCGAGATGATCGAGGACGGGCCGCGCTTCGACTCGCTGATCGTGCCGATCGGCGGGGGCGGCCTGATTTCAGGCATGGCGCTCGCGTCAAAAGACAAATCGCCGGCGACCGAGATTGTCGGCGTTCAGGCGGAGCTTTTCCCGTCGATGAAAAACGCAATTGACGGAGAGGCGCGCGCCGTCGGCGGCAACACGCTCGCTGAAGGCATCGCGGTGAAGGAAGCCGGCGCCTTGACGCGCCGGATCGTCGCGGCGCTCGTCGATGAGATCCATCTTGTCAACGAACGAACGCTAGAACGTGCGCTCAGCCTGCTGATGAACGAGCAAAAGGCGCTTGTCGAAGGCGCCGGCGCCGCAGGGCTTGCCGCGATCCTAGCTGATCCCGGACGGTTTCAGGGACGGACGGTCGGTCTTGTCCTTTGCGGCGGCAATATCGACGCGCGGCTCTTGTCGATGATCCTGATGCGAGACCTCGCAAGGTCGGGCCGGCTTGCGCGTTTGAGAGTTCAGCTTCTGGATATGCCGGGTCAGCTCGTCCGCGTCGCCACAATCATTGCTGAACAGGACGGAAACGTCATCGATGTCGGGCACCACCGGACCTATTCCGATCTTCCCGCCAAGATGACCTGCATGGACGTGACAATCGACACGCAAGGCCAGGATCATCTCGACAGGATTATCGCCAATCTGAGCGCCGCCGGCTATGCGGTTGAAATTGCAGCCTATTAGGCGAGCCCTTGCCGGGCGACGCATTTGCAATTGAAAGAACGCCCTTACGCCCTATTTTCTTATCAGGGTTGCAAAAGGGGTAGGGGAATGTTCGCGACTGAAAGCCGGCCCATGCGCGTCTTCGCCCTCGCCTCGCTCGCCCTCCTCGCCCTGTTCGGCGTCGCAGCAGCCCAGACTGGGGACCCGGCGCGCGAGGCCGTCATCCTGAAAATCGACGGCCCGGTGACGCCGGCCAATGCACAATATCTCGCGCGGGAAATCGGCAGAGCGTCAGACGCCGACAAGGAACTCATCGTCATTGAGATCGACACCCCCGGCGGGCTCGTCGATTCGATGAAGACGATCATCAAGGCGATGCTGGCGTCTGAAACGCCGGTCGCGACCTATGTTTCGCCGCAAGGCGCGCGGTCGGCGTCAGCGGGTCTTTACATCATGTACGCCGCGCATCTTTCCGCGATGGCGCCGAACACAAATACTGGCGCAGCGACGCCGGTCGAACTTGGCGGGGCGCCGAGCGGCGAAAATCCGTTCGAGGGCGATCGGCCCGGCGCATCCGATCCTGAAGACCCGGAAAGCCCCGCTTCGACGGAAGAAGGCGCCGCGGCGGAACCCGCTGACGCATCACGCAATGACGCGCCGGCGTCCGCAAGCGAGGCGGACCGCGCGGCGCCGCCGCTCGGCAATCAGGAAGCGTTGCGCGCAAAGATAATCAACGACTCGGTCGCCTATATCCGTTCTTTGGCCGAGGAGCGCGGGCGGAACGCCGACTGGGCGGAAAAGGCGGTGCGGGACGCGGCGTCCGTCACCAGCCGCGAAGCGCTCGATCTCAAGGTCATCGACATGATCGCGGAGGACCTTAACGATCTGCTGGCGCAGATTGACGGCAAGACCGTGAAGACCGCCGGCGGCGAGAAAACGCTGAACACAAAGGACATTGCGGTCACGCGCGTCGCACCGACGCTGATTGAAAAGATTCTCGGCTTCATCGCCGATCCGAATGTCGCTGTCATTCTGATGTCGCTGGCGACGACCGGCATCATCATCGAAATGTGGAACCCCGGTTCGATCTTCCCCGGCGCGGTCGGCGTCGTCTGTCTGATCCTCGGCCTTTATGCGCTGCAGGTTCTTCCGAATGAATGGCTGCCGCTGGCGCTGATGTTCGTCGGCGCGATCCTGATTGCGGTCGAGGCCTACACGCCGACGTTCGGCCTCGCCGGCCTTTTCGGACTGATGCTTTTCGGCGTCGGCATGTATTTCCTCTTTCCGGAAGGCTTTCGCGTTTCGAATATCGTTATCGGAACTCTTGTCGGCGCGATCGGCACGTTTCTCGCCGCCATACTTGTCGCAGTCGTCGGATCGCGCAGTCACGGTCCGATGATCGGCGGCGAAGCGATTAGGCGCCGTGAGGGCGTCGTCGATGACTGGAACGGCCGGGAGGGCTGGGTGATCGTCGAGGGCGAGCGCTGGCGCGCGCGCTCCGAAAAGCCGCTGCACCCCGGCGACAAGATCAAGGTGGTTGAGATCGACGGCCTCGTCCTGGTCGTCAAACAGGCGAAAGCGCCTGGCCTTCTGTCGGGGCTCGCGCCCGGCGCGGCGTGACAGGGCGCTGCGAGGCAGGCTAACAGCGTCAACAAAAGGAGAAACGAACGATGCCTAATTTCGGCTTTCTTGGCGTTCTCGCCTTTCTGGCGATCTTTGTGCTGACGAATGTCGTCAAGATCCTCAGGGAATATGAGCGGGGCGTCGTGTTCACGCTCGGCCGCGTCGGCCGAAAAGCGGCCGGCCCGGGGCTCGTTCTTCTCATTCCGGGCATCCAGCAGATGCGGAAAGTCGATATGCGGACGCTCGTTCACGACGTGCCGGCGCAGGATGTCATCAGCCGGGACAACGTCTCCGTCAAAGTGAACGCAGTCATCTATTATCGCGTCGTCGACGCCGTGCGCGCCGTCGTGCAGGTCGAGAATTACGTTGCGGCGACTAGCCAGCTCGCCCAGACGACCCTGCGTTCCGTCCTCGGCAAGCATGAGCTTGATGAAATGCTGCAGGAACGCGACAGGCTCAACAAGGACATCCAGGATATTCTGGATCACCAGACCGAATCGTGGGGCATCAAGGTCTCGAATGTCGAAATCAAGCATGTCGACGTCGCGCCGGAAATGATCCGCGCCATCGCCAAGCAGGCGGAAGCCGAGCGCGAACGGCGGGCCAAGGTCATCTCGGCGGAGGGCGAGCAGCAGGCGGCCTCGAAACTCGCCGAAGCCGCTGGCATTCTCGCCACCTCATCAGGAGCGATGGAGCTTCGCTATCTCGGCGCGCTGCAGGAGATCGCCTCGGACAAGACCAATACGATCGTCTTCCCGTTCTCGGTCGCCGATCTCGCCCGGACCCTTTCCGGCGGACGCTGACCGGTTGTTGATTCGCCGCAACACCCTGTCAAAAGAAGCGAACTTGCCTGTCGATTTGGCCGAAAACGCCAATATGCGCCTCGCATGCGCTAAAGACGACGCATATCCTCCCGAGCGGAACTAAAGGCCGTCCAAGAACGGTCGCCAAACGAAGACCAATGGGAGGAATTATGAAGAACCGCTTCACAGCGAGGGCGTCAGCTATCGCATTCGCCGTTGCGCTCGCCGCGCCGACCGCTACGCTTGCGCAAGGCGCCGCCAGCGCGCTCCGCGACGAAATCCTCGTCACCGCGACAAAGAAGGCCGACGCCGAAAACGTTCAGGACGTGCCGCTCGCCGTCACCGCTTACGGCGATGAACAGCTCGATGCGCTGAAAGTGCGCGATCTTTCAGGCCTCAGCTATACGATGCCGAACGTGTCGCTCGACGATGTCGGCACCGTTCCCGGCTATGCGAACTTCTCGATCCGCGGCCTTGGAATCAACTCGTCGATCCCGTCGGTTGACCCGGCGGTCGGCGTCTTTGTCGACGGCATGTATCTCGGCGTCAACGCCGGCGTCGTGCTCGATATTTTCGACCTTGAATCGATTGAAGTCCTGCGCGGTCCGCAAGGCATCCTGTTCGGCCGGAACGTCACCGGCGGCGCCGTCCTCATCAACACGAAAAGACCGACCGATGAATGGGCCGCCGAATTCAAGGCGGCAGCCGAAACGGGCGCGCGCGGCACCGGCATGAACTATTATCTCATGGGATCGATCGGCGGCCCGATCATCGAAGACGTTTTGAGAGCGAAGCTCGCCGTCTATTACAACAACGACAATGGCTGGTTCGAAAACTATCGCGGCGGCCCGTTCCTCGGCCAGCCGGATGAATTCGAAGATTACGGCGCATCGGAAATGATTATTTTCCGCCCGTCGGTCTACTGGACGCCAGGCGAGGCTTTCGAGCTGACCGTGCGCTACGAACACGGCGAGTCGGATGACGACGGCCCCGCCGCGCAAAACCACGCAAACGGCGTTGGAACGCCAAACATATTCTTCACTGCGCCGCGCGACAGTTTTGATTTCTCAATCGACGAACGCGGCTTCGCGAAAGCGACATGGCAGCAGGTCATCACCGAGGCGCGCATCGATCTCGGCTCGCTCGGCGTGCTCACCAATATCGCGGCCTGGCGCGATTATGAATCCCGTTCTCGCAGCGATATCGACGCGACGCCGCTTAATCTGTTCCATGCGGACGCAACCGTCGATCAGGATCAGTATTCTGAGGAAATCAGGTGGAATAACCGCCTGTTTGACAGGATCGATGCGACCCTCGGTTTTTATTATTTCACCCAGGACGTCGCTTACAACGAAATCCGTTCGCTTGCTTTCGGCACCCGGTTCTTTAACGGCGGCGGCGTTCAGGATCACAAATCCTGGGCCGGATTCGGTCAGTTCGACATCGACCTTTCCGACCGCTTCACGATCAACCTCGGCGCTCGATATACGCGCGAAGAAAAAAGCGTCGTCATTTCAAACCTTCTGCTGAACCAGGTCGCGTGTGACGTGAGGATTTCCGGTTCGTGTTCGGAAGACTTCGTAAGCGACGACAGCTGGAATAATTTCACGCCCAAGATCGGGATCGAATGGCGCCCGGTCGATGATTTGAACGTCTACGCTCACTGGACGCAGGGCGTTCGCTCCGGCGGCTACAATTTCCGCAATACGGCGCAAAACTCGATTCCCTTCGCGCCGAACCCGGCCCCGCCGCCGGCGCTGGTGCCGAACCCGAATTTCGATCCGGGCCTGTTGCCTGGACCATTTGATGAGGAACGGGTCGACGCCTACGAAATCGGCTTCAAGGCGCAACCTGCGGGCGGCAGGGCGACCATCAACGCGGCGTTCTATGTCAACGACATCTCGGA
>JAGRED010000325.1 GCA_020446725.1 Parvularculaceae bacterium
GCGGCGGCGGCATTCGCGCTCATCGGGTGCTTGTTCAGCCTTGCTAGCGACGCGGCGAACCAGGAACGCCGGCATCAGCTGCAGCTCGGCCTCGGCTTTGCGGCCCCCTTCAACATGGAAGAACCGTTTATCGACCTTGGGCGGACAAGGGACGCCTATTGGACGTTCGCCACGCCGAATGGCCAACGAATTTCAGGCGCCGAAGCCATCGAGGCGGGATATGTTTCACCGACGACATTCATGCCGTCGAAAAAAAGCCGCGAATCCAGATACGCCGCCGTCGCGGTGCTGATGCCGAATTCAAATCTGTATCCTGACTATTATGCCGGCGACTACGTCCTCGACTGGACAGGCGATGCGGACGGATTCATGCAGCGATGGCCGGCGTCCGTCGAGCGGCGGCGCACATCGAATTCCGTCGAGTTTTCGCTTTCCAGGCAGCAGGTGAAAGGCGGCTCGCTACGTTTTCGAAATATCGGCGACGGCTTCACGAATTTCCGTTTTTACCGAAAGCAATACAAGCCGCTTCTCGACAAGGGCGAACTCTGGAATCCGGACTTCATCAAATATGTCCGGCGATACGATATCGTGCGCACCATGGACCTGCAGTCGACGAACAATATCATGGTGCGCCGCTTCGACCAGATCGCCACGATGTCGGAACCGTGGGGCCAGCGCGCGGCGATCGCCTGGCCTGAACCGCCCTTCTACAGCATTCCCTATGAGGTGCTGTTCGATCTCGGCGTTAAGGCGAATGTGAAAATCTGGATGACATTGCCGCCGCAGATCGGGTCGCCGATCAGCACCGCCGACCCCTCGCTTCGCCGCGAAGACCGCAAGAATCGCCTGAATGGCAAGAAATTCATACAATACGCCTCCGATCACGCACGCGAGACGTTGCAAAGCCCCGAATGGGAGATTTTCGCCAAGGAGTTTGTCGATCGCTATGTCGCCTCCGGCTACCCGTTGACGAGGCCGCTCTATCTCGAAGTCGGCAATGAAATCTGGAATTCGGCAGCCGGCTTTTACGTTTCAACGAATTACGCGATCGGGATCGGAAGCGGCGTCGATCCAAAATGGAAGCTCGGACACGGCTATGGCGTTCTTGTCGCTCGCTATATGCTGGCCCTTGAAAAGGAATTCGCACGCCGCAAGATTACGCCCAATGTCACATATGTCGTCGCAAGCCACACCGCCAATCCGTGGCGCACCAAACAGGCGCTCGATGCGATCGCCGTCTATCTGAAAGAGAACGGCGTTGATCCGGCGCCTTACCTCGAAAGGACGGGCGTCGCGGTCACGAATTACTATGGCCATTTCAATGAAATGTCGGCCTCGATGTTCGGCGTTTCCGCGCCTGCGCAATATGCGCCGCTCTGGATCGCGGAAGTGAAGAAGGATCCTGAAGGCTTTGCGCGGCGCATTGAAAAACTGCTTGTTGAAGGACCGCCGAATGTGAAAGCCGACGGCGCCTGGGTGATTGCGCGCTGGAGAGAGCACAAAGCGTACGCGGAAAAAGCCGGCAGCCATTTCATCGGCGCTTATGAAGGCGGCAGCCACCTCCTTCCGCCGAAGGAGCTCATTCAATCGAAAGAATTCCTGGACTGGTGGCTCGCCTGGCACTGGAGCGAAGGCAGCGCCGATGTCGCGCGCACCATCAATCGTAATATCGTCGACGCCTTTCCGGGGACGATCCTCGCCAATTACGAAAGCATCGGCGTGCTCGGACCGCGAGCCCCCTGGAATGACGGCCATTACGCGCGCTCGACCCCGATGATGGATATGTGGGACGAGTTCGCAAAACCGGCGGGCGCCGAATGAGCGTTTGGGCAAACGATTGAAATCGCACTGCTTTCTAACGTTTGCCCGTTCGCCGTCCGGCGGTTAAACTCCGCGTGTTGCAACGGGGGTATTCATGTTCGCTTTTCACGGCTTCCGGATGATGGCCGCAAGCATCGCCGCCTCCGTCGCCACGCTTGGCCTGGCGCTCTCGGGCGTCGCGTTCGCCCAATCGCATGAGAACGGCGTCGGCCCCGACCCCGACGGCGACACGAACCCCGCGACCTTGACGAGAGCCGTCGCCAATATCGGCGCAACAGACGTGAGGCTTGATCCGCGCTTCACCATCATGACCTTTGAGCCGCCGCCCGGCGCGCATAACCGCGTCATCCGGAACGATTACGCGAAACGCTTCGGCGTTAAATTCTCAAAAGGGCTGCAATGGCAGATCTGCGATGATCAGCGCTATTTCCAGTATGACAGCCTGTGCACCTATATCCGTCCGCCTTCCGGCTCCTACGCCGCGTATTACCGCGACGATCTGGAACGGCCGCTGACTGTGACGTTTAACGACGGCGCGGTGTGCGGCCTTGTCATGTCGGTCTATCCGCCTGGCGGCAAGGAAGGCGAAGAATTCAAGGTTACGCTCGCCGCCAAGAAAGAGGACGGATCGCCGGCCGGCAAGGCGACCGTCAAATTCGCATGGACGCAGGATACTTTCCGCTGGCGCGTGATGGCTGGCGGATTTTTCCTGAAGGCGCCCGCCGCCAGCGTCGACGTCACCGTTGCGCGCGTGAAAGACAAGGGGCGCGTCATCCAGTTTCTGATCGATGATCTCGCTTACGTGAAGGACGATTGCGAAAGCGTCCTTGAAGAGATCAGGGATGTCGCCGGCTTCAGCGTCTCGAAAGACGGAACGCTGGTCGCAACGCCCTGATTCAGGAATATCGCAGAGAGAGGCGGGCGATAATGAAACGCCCGCCTTCCGTTCACGACAATCAGCTCTGATCGTCGACCGCCGCGAGCGGCGCCGTATGCATGACGCTCTTGATCCCGTTATCGCAGGCGTCATCGCTTGAATATTGTTCGGACGTGCCGATGACCTGATGGTTGGCGGCCTTGAGAACGAAATAGGGCTTGCCGGCGCTGGAGCTCTTCTTTTCGAAGCGGGCGAGAAGGTCTGAATTCTTCTTCACGGACTCAACGCCGTTCATGCAGCCGCCCTTGTCCTTGTAGCCCTCGCTGGCGAGGATGATCTCGCCATTGCCGGCCTTCAGGCGGAACCGGAATTCGCCTCTTTTGTCTTTGTACACCTCGAACTTGCCCGCCATTTGGGCCTCCTTTCAGCCAGAGCTTACGCTCACTATACACCCTTGAATTGTGGAGAGATTCGGGCCGGCGCGCTTGCCCCTTCCCGGCAGCCGCCTGTAAGGAATGTTCCAGAATCGTTCTCATTTGAGTAGTCTCGTCCCCGTGAATGCAAAACCGTCAATTTCAGAACGCGCGCTGGCGGGAATCGGCGCGATCGACGATGCGCCGCCGCCCTATCTCGACGGGCTGAACGAAGAACAGCGCGAGGCCGTTCTGGCGACCGAAGGGCCGGTGCTCATGCTTGCCGGCGCCGGCACCGGCAAAACGCGCGCGCTGACGACCCGCCTCGCCCATATTCTGTTCACAGGACGGGCGCGCCCCTGGCAGCTTCTCGCCGTCACCTTCACCAACAAGGCCGCGCGGGAGATGAAGGAGCGGATCGGCGCGCTCATCGGCGAAAGCGTCGAGGGCTTGCAATGGCTCGGCACCTTCCATTCGATCGGCGCGCTTATCCTGCGCCGGCATGCGGAACTTGTCGGTCTCAAATCCTCTTTCACCATTCTCGACGCCGACGACATGATCCGCCTCGCCAAGCAGGTGATCGAGGCGGCGGGGCTTGATGAGAAACGCTGGACGGGCCGCGGATTGTCCGCCGTCATCGACGCATGGAAAAATCGCGGCCTGACGCCCGACAAAGTCCCCGCAAACGAAGCGTGGCATTTCGCCGACGGCAAGGCGATCAAGCTTTACACGGCCTATCAGGAGCGACTGAAAGCGCTCAACGCAGCCGATTTCGGCGACCTGCTCATCCATAACCTGACGATCTTCCAGAACCACGCCGACATACTTGCGCAGTATCAGGACAAGTTCCGTTACATGCTCGTCGACGAGTATCAGGACACCAACGTCGCTCAATATCTCTGGCTTCGCCTGCTTGCGCAGAAACACAAGAACATCTGCTGCGTCGGCGACGACGATCAGTCGATCTACGGCTGGCGCGGCGCCGAGGTTGAAAACATCCTGCGTTTCGAAACGGACTTTCCGGGCGCGAAAGTCATCCGGCTTGAACGCAATTACCGCTCGACGCCTTCCATTCTCGCCGCGGCCTCCCACCTCATTTCCTCAAACAAGACGCGTCTCGGCAAGACATTGTGGACGGAACAGGGCGCCGGCGAACTCGTGAAAGTTCGGGGCGTCTGGGACGGCGAGGAAGAAGCGCGCCTTATCGGCGACGATATTGAAAGCGAGCAGACCAAAGGCCGCGCCCTCTCCGATATGGCGGTTCTCGTGCGCGCCTCGTTTCAGATGCGGGCCTTTGAAGAGCGCTTCAACACGCTTGGCCTTCCCTATCGCGTCGTCGGCGGGCCGCGCTTTTACGAGCGCGAAGAAGTGCGCGATGCGATCGCCTATCTCCGCCTCGTGCGATCGGCAGACGACGATCTCGCTTTCGACCGCATCGCCAACAAGCCGGCGCGAAAGCTCGGCGGACAGACGGTGGCGACGATCCATTCGCTTGCGCGCGCGCGCGGCGTCTCCATGATGGCGACGAGCCGCCTCATCATCGAATCCGACGAGCTTGGAGCGGCGGCGCGCAACGCCCTGCGCAAATTCATTGAGATGGTCGACCGCTGGTCTGGCGAGATTGAACACCTGTCCCCGCGCGACCTTACGGAACTCATTCTCGAAGAATCCGGCTACACTGATTACTGGCGCAATAATAAGTCGGCGAAGGCTGATTCAAAACTCGACAACCTGAAAGAGGTCGTCAACGCAGTTTCCGAATTCGACACGCTCGCCGCCTATCTCGATCATGTCGCGCTTGTCGCCGAGCACAATGAGGGCTCGACGGACGGACAGGTCTGGCTGATGACGCTGCATGCCGCAAAGGGACTTGAATTTCCGGTCGTCTTTCTGCCCGGCTGGGAGGAAGGCGTCTTCCCGTCTCAACGCTCGCTGGATGAAGGCGGCGCGGCCGCGCTCGAAGAGGAACGGCGCCTCGCTTATGTCGGCATCACGCGCGCGCGCGAAAGCTGCCGGATTTCATTCGCCGCCAATCGTTTGATGTACGGGCGCTGGCAAACCTCGCTTCCGTCGCGCTTTGTCGATGAGCTTCCCGAAGAAGAAGTCGAAGTGATCTCGCAGCCCGGACTGTACGGAAACGCCGCCGCATCTTTTCCAAGCCACTCACGGTTCAACGCCGCGCGCGTCGATGATGACGCCTACTACGACAATCCGGGCTGGAAACGGGCGCGGGCGGCCGCCTCGCGCGCTAACGCGGCGGCGCCGATGATCGAAGGGCACGCCAGGACTGTTTCCGTCAACGGCCCCGGCAAGTCGAAATTCGCGATCGGCGAACGCGTCTTCCATCAGAAATTCGGTTACGGCCGCGTGACCTCGGTGGACGGGCAGAAACTCACCGTCGACTTCGATCATTCAGGCCCCAAGAAAGTCGTCGACTCTTTCCTTGCTGGGGCGTAAGCGCGCGCGATGACGACATACAAGGCGGTCTGGATCGGCGATGAAGCGACGCTTGAAGGCGTCGGCGTTCTTTTGACGGACGTGCATTTCCCGCCCGCCGACGCCGTCAGCCTCACCAAACATGACGATGCAGCGCCCGATGACGGGACCCAGTGGAAGCTTGAAGCCTATTTCGCCGAGCAGCCCGACGCTGATGCGCTTGCGGCGCTATTGAGCGAGAGCGGCGCCGGCGCGCCGGCGATCGAGGAGCTTCCCGACATCGACTGGGTTGCGCATGCGCTTGAAGGGCTCGGCGTCATCGAAGCCGGTCGGTTCGTTCTCTTCGGATCGCATGACGCGGACAAGATCGATCCGGACGATGAGCAGATCCCGATCCGCATCGACGCCAATCAGGCGTTCGGCACCGGCCATCATCCGACGACGGCCGGGTGCCTCACCCTGCTCGACAGGTTCGCCGGCGCGCCGCCGGAGACCGTTCTCGATCTCGGCTGCGGATCGGCGGTCCTGGCGATCGCCGCCGCGAAACTCTGGGATGTTGAGGCGCTCGCTAGCGACATCGACGAGAAATCGGTGGAGATCGCTGCGGAAAACGTCTCCCTCAACGGCGTTGACGATCTCGTCAATGTGATCGCGGCGGACGGGTTCGCAGACCCGCGCATCAAGGTGCGCGCGCCCTATGATTTCATTTTCGCCAATATTCTTGCAGGCCCTCTCGTCGAATTCGCGCCGGCGATGGCCGATCACGTCCGCCCGCGCGGACGGGTCATGCTCGCCGGGCTGATGGCGGATCAGGAGGCCGCCGTTAAGGACGCCTATGAAACGGCGGGCTTCAAGCTGATCAACCGCCTCGACCACAAGACCTGGCCGGTCCTCCTCTTCGTCAGATTGTAGGAGTTTTCCTTGAGACGTCCGCGCGTGTGGGCCATATAAACACGCGAGCAGCATAGGCGCCCGCGCATGTTTCAGCATTTTGAGCCCGTCTCCGATAAAAGCTTCGCCGGCAAGCACCTGCCGTTGCTGCGCGAGGAAATGAAAAAACTGAACATCGACGCCTTCCTCGTTCCGCATGACGATGAATACCAGAATGAATATATCCCGGCTTACGCCGAAAGGCTGATGTGGGTGTCGGGATTTTCCGGCTCAGCCGGCGCCGCGATCGTTTTCCTGGACCGCGCGACAATCTTTGTTGACGGACGCTACACGCTGCAGGTGCGTCAGCAGGCGGACGAAAAGCATTATACGTTTGAAGACCTCGTCGAGACGCCGCCCGATCAATGGCTTGCTGACAACGCCCCGAAAGGCGCGCGCATCGGCTATGACCCGATGCTGCACACGAGAGCCGGCGTTGAGAGGCTTGAGAAGGCGGCGAAGAAAGCCGGCTTCACGCTCGTCACGCTCGATGGAAACCCGATCGACGCCGCGTGGAAAGATCAGCCTGCGCGTCCCGTCACCGCGGCCGCGCCGCACGGGCTCGATCTCGCCGGCAAGTCATCGGCCGACAAGCGCCGGGAAATCGGGGCGGCGGTTGCAAGGACCGGCGCGGACGCGACCTTGATCACCTCGCCGCCGTCAATCGCGTGGCTCTTCAACATTCGCGGCGGCGACGTCTCGCGCACGCCGCTGCCGCTTGCGCGCGCGCTGCAATGGCGCGACGGCAAGGCGACATTGTTCATCGCGCCGGAAAAAGTCGGCAATGAGCTTCCCTCCTTCCTTGGCGACGACGTCGATATTCGCGCCGAAGCCGATATTGAAGCGGCGCTCAGAAAACTCGGCGCCGAAGGTAAGACGATTGCGGTCGATCCGACGCTCGCGCCCGCGCGCTATGTGACGGAGCTGAGCGAGGCCGGCGCCAAAGTCGTTGACATGACAGACCCCTGCGCCTTGCCGCGCGCGACGAAAAACGAGACAGAGCTGAACGGGACGCGCGCCGCGCATATCCGGGACGGCGCGGCGATCGCGCAATTCCTTCACTGGATCGCCACGCAGGCGCAGGACGGTTCGATCGATGAGATCGACGCGGCGAAAAAACTGGAAGAATTCCGCACAGCGACCGGCAAGCTTGTCGATCTTTCCTTCGACACCATATCCGGCGCCGGCGAAAACGGCGCCGTCGTTCACTACAAGGTGTCGACGGCGACCGCGCGAAAGCTGAAACCGGGCGAACTCTTCCTCATCGATTCTGGCGCGCAGTATCCCGACGGCACGACCGATATCACGCGCACTGTCCCGATCGGCGGGCCGACGAACGAGATGCGCGAGCGTTTCACGCTCGTCCTCAAAGGCCATATCGCGCTTGCGACCGCGCGCTTTCCGGCCGGGACGACCGGCACGCAGCTCGACATTCTGGCGCGCAAGGCCCTGTGGGAGAAAGGGCTCGACTACGATCACGGCACCGGCCACGGCGTCGGCTCATTCCTCGGCGTTCATGAAGGGCCGCAGCGCATCGCCAAGGCGCCGAACGCGCAGGCGCTGAAACCCGGCATGATCCTCTCCAACGAGCCGGGCTACTACAAAACCGGCGGCTACGGCATCCGGATTGAAAATCTCATCATCGTCACCGAACCGCAGGCGATCAGCGGCGGCGAACGCCCGATGATGGCGTTTGAAACGATCACGCTGGCGCCGATCAGCCTCGATCTTGTCACGCCATCTCTGCTGACGGAAAGCGAGCGCCACTGGCTCAACAAATACCATGCGCGCGTCAGACAAACGCTGACGCCCTTCCTGCCGAAAGACGTCGCCGACTGGCTGGCGAACGAGACGCGGTCGATATAACTATTTAATGGCGATAACGCCGTTGAGCGGCGCGACAATCGACAAAGGTTCGCCGCAGGCGCGAAACTCGTCGGCGAGTTCCCTGAAATAGATTGAAGGCTCGCCATAGGCCGCGCGCGCATAGGCGCTGCCGAAGGATGTTGTGGCGAGAAGACCGGCCGCGTCTTCCGCGGACAGAACCGCGCCGATCTGATCGTGAAATGCCGTCCAGTTGGAAAAGGCGCCTGACGCTGCAAACGCCTTGGCGTAATCGACATTCTCCCGCAGGCGCCGGTCTTTATAAGGCTCCCACAGCGCGTTATGGCGGCGATAGACATCCTTCGCCGCTCCTTCGACGACGAAGGCGTCATAAAGGAAGGGAAAGAAAACGCCGCCAGGACGCAGCCATTGATGAACGCGTCCGATGACCGCCGCCTGGCCCATCCAGTGAAATGACGTCGCGGCGATCACCGCATCGAGCGTTCCCGGCGCAAACGTCGCCTGCTCCGAGCCGAGATTGACGACGTCGACATTCTCGATCGCCGGAAATTCCGAAACCATGCGTGCGTCCGGTTCTATCGCCGTCACATGCGCGAAGCGTTTCGCAAGTTCCTTTGTCGCCTGGCCGGATCCCGCGCCAAGATCGGCGGCGCGCTCGCGCGGACCTTCAAGCGCGCGCTCAAGCGCGTCGAAGACGCTTTGTGGGTAAGACGGCCGGCGCCGCTGATAGAGCGAAGCGTGACCGCCGAATGCGCTCGATCCGTCAGGCGCCGATGAGGTCACGCCATTCCCCTTCTGTCAGCACGGCGACGCCAAGCGCTTCGGCGTTCTTCAGCTTCGAACCGGCCCCCGGCCCTGCGACGACATAGTCGGTCTTCGCCGATACCGAACCGGAAACCTTGGCGCCGAGCGCCAACGCCTGCGCCTTTGCTTCATCTCGTGTCATCGTTTCGAGCGAACCGGTGAAGACGACCGTTTTCCCGGCGACTGGCGAAGCCGACGCCTCGATCTTCATTTCCTGCGGCGAAACTTCCTGCAGCAAGCGCTCGATCGCCGCACGATTGTGTTCTTCCTTGAAGAATTCGATGACGCCCCCGGCGACAAGCGCGCCGACGCCTTCTATCGACAGCATCTCCTCATAGGCTGGTCCGTCTTCAGCAGCGCCCTGCGCCGCCTCCATCAAAGCGGAGAACGAGCCGTAATGCCGCGCGAAGAGGCGGGCATTCGTTTCGCCGATATGGCGCATGCCGAGCGCGTTGACGAACCGGTCAAGCGCGGGCGCGCGGCGGTCATTGATGGCGGCGAACAGATTTTCAACGGATTTGAGATTGGTCGGCTGCTTTTCGCCGTCCTTGAGGGCGTATGAACCGTCCGCCTTCACTTTATAGACGTAGAGGTCAATCTCGCCCGCTCTCTGCCGCGCTTCCAGCGTAAAGATATGCGCAGGTTCGGTCACGATGCCCGATTCGAAGAAGGCTTCGATCTGCTTCTCGCCGAGCCCTTCGATGTCGAGCGCGCCGCGCGACACGAAATGTTTGAGACGTTCTTTCGCCTGCGCCGCGCAGATGAGGCCGCCGGTGCAACGGCGCACGGCCTCTCCCTCTTCGCGAACCGCGTGACTGCCGCAAACGGGACATGTTTCGGGGAACTTGTATTTGCGCGCGCCGCCGGCGCGTTTGTCCAAAATCACCTCGACAATCTGCGGGATGACGTCGCCGGCGCGCTGGATGACGACCGTGTCGCCGACGCGAATGTCCTTGCGTTCGATCTCATCCTGATTGTGCAGGGTCGCGTTGGAGACGACGACGCCGCCGACCGTCACCGGTTTCAGCCGCGCAACCGGCGTCAGCGCGCCGGTGCGCCCGACTTGAATGTCGATCGCTTCAAGAACCGTCGTCGCCTTTTCCGCCGGAAACTTGTGCGCTACGGCCCAGCGCGGCGAGCGCGAAACGAAGCCGAGACGTTCCTGATAATCGAGCCGGTCGACCTTGTAGACGACGCCGTCAATGTCATAGCCGAGCGTCGCGCGCTTCTCTTCAATCGCCTTGTAGTGCGAAAGCATCTCTTCGACGGACGTACAAAGCCTCAACATCGGATTTGTCGGAAAGCCGAATTTTTTCAGCCGTTCGACCGCCTTCATCTGCGTGTCGGCGAGCGGCGCCGACGCCTCCCCCCAGGCATAGGCGAAAAACCGCAAGGGCCGGGAGGCGGTGACCGCCGAATCGATTTGCCTCAAAGAACCCGCCGCCGCATTGCGCGGATTGGCGAAGATTTCCTCATCCGCTTTTTCAAGGCGCTCGTTGAGCGCCTTGAAATCAGCGTGGCTCATATAGATCTCGCCCCGCACCTCAAGTATGTCAGGCGCGCCTTTCAGCGTCTTCGGAATATCCGAGACCGTCAGCACATTCGCGGTGACATTCTCGCCGACAGCGCCGTCGCCGCGCGTCGCCGCGACCCTTAGCACGCCGTTTTCATAACGGAGGTTGAGCGATAACCCATCGATCTTCGGCTCCGCCGTAAAGGCGAGCGGCGCATCGGCCTCAAGCTTCAGGAAGCGTCGCACCCGTGCGTCGAATTCAATAACGTCTTCATCATTGAAGGCGTTATCGAGCGACAGCATCGGAATCGCATGCGGCGCCTTTTCAAATTTCGTCGACGGCGCCGAACCGACGCGCAAGGACGGGGAATCGGGCCGCTTCAGTTTTGGATAATCGCGCTCAATGAGCGCATTCCGCCGGCGAAGCGCGTCATATTCCGCGTCCGTCATCTCCGGACGATCATCGCCGTAATACGCATCATCCGCCGACGCGATGACGCCAGCCAGTCGCAGAAGCTCGACAGCGGCTTCTTCCGCAGTCAGTTCCTTGACGGGCTTCAGGGAAAGATCGGATTTCTTCGCCATGACCGGCGTTTAGCGGAAACCGGCGAGCGGCGCTATTGCGGCTGCAGCCAGCGCTTTGCCGACCGGCGTCAGCCGAGAATGTCCTGCGCGCTGCGCCAGAGGTCTTCGACGACGCGCGCCGCCGGGCGCGCCGGCGCGAGACGCGCGGCCTGCCCCGCCCAGGCCTGCATGCGCGATACGTCGTTGTCTCTCGCCGCTTCCGCGCGCATCGGCGCGGTCAGCCCCCGCTGCACCGGATAGGGCGCAGGCGACGGCGCGTCCGCCGCCTCAGCCGCACGCGCATAAAGCGTTGCGAGCGATCGTCCGGGACGCCCGGAAAATGCGCGCGTGACTATCGTATCGTCAGGCTGCGCGTCAGCGAGCGCATCGGCCCATGAAGATGGAAGTCCCGCTTCCGGGCATCTTAAGAACCCCGTGCCGATCATCACAGCCGATGCGCCGAGCGCGAGCGCAGCGGCAACGCCGCGCCCATCAGCGACGCCGCCGGCGGCGATCACAGGAACATCGACGGCATCGACGATCGACGGCAGCAGCGCGAACAAGCCCGCCATCGACGGCGCCGCACAGGCCGCATCGAACGCGCCGCGATGACCGCCGGCTTCGGCGCCCTGCGCGATGACGGCGTCGGCGCCTGCCGCCTGCGCGGCCTTCGCTTCGGCGACCGTCGTCGCCGTTGCGAACCATTTGACGCCGGCCTCTTTCATGCGCCGGACATAGTCTGGCGGAAAAAGGCCCATGATCGATGAAATGGCGGTCGGGCGGGCGGCGAGCATCGCCTCGCATTGCGCATTGAAATCCGGCGGCGTTGAATCGCCAGCGCCTTCCGCCACCTCAGGTCCCCAGCGGTTCAGGAATTCGCGGATGCGCTTTTCCTGCGCTGCGTCGCGCGACGGCGCCGGTTGCGGCGTCCATGTATTCAACTGAAAGGCGGATACGCCCGCCGTGCGGAATTGCTCAACCCAGTCGGCGATTTCCTTCGGCTGCATGAACAGAACGCCGCATGCGCCCATGCCGCCGGCTTTCGCCGTTTCGATCGAAAGGGCCGGCGCCGGCACGCCCGCCATCGGCGCCAGCATGATCGGCGCCGACAGGCCGAGCGAGCGCGCATAAGCGTCAGCTCTTATCAAGATCGAATTCACGCGCTCTTTTTCTTCTTCTGTTTCGGTTTTTCCGGCGCACCGAGAAGACGCCGCGCCGCGGCCCTCGCCTCTTGCGTCACGACGGCGCCGGATAGCATCCGGGCGATTTCTTCAACCCGTTCGGCTTCATCGAGAACGACGACGCGGGTTTTCGTTTCCGAATCCGACTGCTCTTTTTCGACCCGCCAATGCGTTGAAGCGCGCGCCGCAACCTGCGGGGAATGCGTGACGACGAGCACCTGCGCATCCATGGCGAGGCGCGCGAGCCTTTCGCCGACGGCGTCCGCGACGGCGCCGCCAACACCCGCATCGACTTCATCGAAGATAATGACGGTGCGGTTTTCCTTCGCCGCGAGCGCCGCCTTCATCGCGAGAACGAAGCGCGACAGCTCGCCGCCCGACGCGATCGTTTTCAACGGTCCCGCCGGCGCGCCGGGATTTGTTGCGACCATGAATTCGACAACATCGACGCCGGCGGCGCCCGGCCTTTCCTCATCGGTCGCAACGGCGGTCGAAAACGCCGCCTTGCCGAGTTTCAACGGCGCGAGTTCGCGCATCACGGCCGCATCGAGTTTCGTCGCCGCCTTGCGTCTTGCGCCGGAGAGTTTCCGCGCGGCGATGAAAAATGCGTCGCGCGTTGACGTCGCCCGTTTTTCAAGCGCGCCGTACTGCGCCTGATCTTCATCGAGCGTCGCCAGCGCCGATGACGCCCTTTGCAGGAATTCAGGAAGCTTGTCGGGCGGAACGCCGTGCTTGCGGGCTGCTGCGCGAATAGCGAATAGCCGTTCTTCCGTTTCTTCAAGCTGACGCTCGTCAAGACCGAGGCGATCGACCGCGTCTTCAACGGCGGCGCGCGCATCGACAAGTTCGCCAAGCGCGCGATCGAGCCGTTCAATCGCGTCGGCAAGCGGATTGGGATCGCTCTGAAACTGCGCGGATGCGCGCGCAAGACGGTGGGCCGCCGCCGAAAGCTTTCCTTCAAGCCCGTCTTCGGACATCACGGCGGAAGCGGCGGCGAGATCTTCGGTCACTTTCTGCGCGGCCATCATCTCGGCGCGCCTTACGGCGAGCGCCGCCTCTTCATCCGTCTGCGGGTCAAGCGCTGAAAGTTCGGAAACGACATGGCGCAGATAATCCGCTTCTCGAAGCGCCTGGTCGCGCATCCGCTTGCGCTCTTCCAGCGCAGCGTCTGCGGCGCGCCACGCATCAAACGCGCGCTCAACGCCCGCGGCGTCCTTCGAAAGGCCGCCAAACTCGTCAAGCAACGTCCTGTGCGTCACCGCCGACAGAAAACTGACGCCGTCATGCTGGCCGTGAATTTCGATCAACAATTCGCCGATTGTTTTCAGAAGCCCGATCGACACCGGCTGATCATTGATGAAGGCGCGGCTTTTTCCGTCCGCGCCCTGAACGCGCTTCAGGATGACCTGATCGTCATCAGCGGCGACGCCGTTCTCCTCAAGCGCGCGCCATACGGGATGCGCGGCGTCCGGTTCAAAAGCGGCGGCGACAACGCCTTTGTCTGCGCCGCGCCGCACCGCGCCGCGCGCCATGCGTGCGCCCGCGGCGAGACCGAGCGCCTCAAGTAGGATGGATTTGCCGGCGCCGGTCTCCCCGGTCAGCGCAATCAGCCCCTCGCCAAGCGGCAGCGAGAGCTGGTCGATCAACACGAAATCCTGAATGTGCAGCGCGGTCAGCATCTGGTCTCCGCGCGAATTCCTTTTGTGTTACCGCGGCTCGTCGGTCGGCGTGTCAATCGCATCATCGAATGGATCATCGGAGGGCGGCTCGATCGTCGGACGCGCCGCATCCTTGAGCAGCTTGTCCTTGTTCTTGCGCTCCTGCTCTTCAATCTTGCGGATTTCCTTCGCCGAGCGTTTCGGTTTTGACCCCGGCTCAAGAAGGCCGTTTTTCCGCATCAAATCATAGGCTTCCTGATACCAATAAGATCCAGGATAATTGGCGCCGAGAACCGCGGCCGCGGCGCGCGCTTCTTCAATGACCCCGATTTCGAGGTAGGTTTCGACAAGCCGGTAAAGCGCTTCTTCCGCATGGCTCGTCGTCTGGTAATTGAGAACGACGGATTTGAAGCGATTGATCGCCGCAATATGCTTGCCGTATTTCTGGTAATACCGGCCGATATAGATTTCCTTGCCCGCAAGATGATCGAAGGTGAGATCCATCTTCAGCCGCGCATCGCGCGCATATTCGGTCTCGGGATAACGACGCACGACGTCGTTTAGCGCCTGGACCGCGTTGTTGGTGAAATCCTGATCGCGGCCGACATCGCGGATCCGCTCGTAGTAGCACATCGCTTTCAGGTAATAGGCGTATGGCGCGTCCTTATTGCCCGGATGCAGGGCGATGAACTGGTCCAGCGTACCCACGGCGTCGTCATAGTCGTTGGTTTGATACTGCGCGAACGCCTTCATCAAAATGGCGCGGCGAGCCCATGCCGAATAGGGATGCTGGCGCTCAACCTCCGCGAACAGGGCGACGGCGTCATCGTACCGCTTTCGCTCCATCGCCCGCGACGCATCGGAATAGAGAATCTCGACCGGCTTTTCGACATAGGCGAATTTCTCCTTCTTCTTGGAAGAGGAAGAACACGCGCCGAGCGCGAAGGCGGAAAGGGCGGCCAGCAGCAGAACGCAAACACGGGACTTCATGGGATGAGCGATATCCTTGATTTCAGCGAGCGCCCCTGACGCCCACCCTAGTTCGCCGGCGGCCCCCCGAAAAGGGCGCGAGCGCTTCCTCTACGAAGTTTCGACGGAATGGAAAAGCTTTGACCGACAAGAATCATCTCGTGGATCAGGATTATCCGGCAACCCGCTGAAAGACCGGGGCTATTCGCCCGCCGGCTCGCCCAGCGCGCCGCTTCCGGAAACACGGGCGGGCACAAGTTCGCAAGCGCCGCCGCGCTCCAGAAGGCGCTTCACGAAACGCGTATTGAGATCGTGCCCGGGACGAACCGCGACGATACGGCCTTCGATCGGCGCGCCGGCGAGGCGAAGGTCGCCGATGAGATCAAGCGCCTTGTGAAGCGCGAACTCCTGCGGGTCTCGCAGGCCGGACTGATTGAGGATCTTGTCGCCATCGACGACGATGGCGTTATCGAGCGAACCGCCGCGACTGAGGCCGGCCTTGCGCATGGCCTCGACATCGGCAAGCCGGCAGAAGGTCCGCGCGCGCTTGAGACGCTTCAGGCTTTCGCCATCGGACAGATCGAGCACGACAGTCTGAACGCCGATCGCCGGATCGGCATAATCAATCGACACTTCGATAACGGCGCCGTCATAGGGCTCCGCGATAATCGACCGGGCGCCGTCGACAAGCTCAACGCGCTCCAGAATGCGCAAACGCCGATGCGGCGCCTGGCAGCTGGCGACGCCCGCCTCTTCCAGCGCATCGACATAGGGCGACGCGCTGCCATCCAGAATGGGAAGCTCGTCGCCGTCAATTTCCACCAGCAAATTATCAACGCCGATCACCGTCGCCGCCGCGAGCAAATGCTCGACGGTGCCGATCGATCCGCCTGCGTCATTTCCAAGTCGTGTGCACAGGCGCGTGTCGATGACGGAATCAATGCAGGCGCGAATGCGGCCGCGCGACGGGCCGGATGATAAAGCGGCGAGATCAAAAACGATGCCATCATCGGCGCGCGCCGGACGCAATCGAACCTTGCAAGGAGCGCCGGAGTGAAGACCAACCCCTTCAAGGACGGCTTCTCTGGCCAGTGTCGTCTGCAGACCGGTTCGCACGCGCTCTTCACTCTTCGCTTTCGCCGCGACCTTGCGACGCCCCCGGCGGCGGCGCAATTAACGCATTATTGCCGCATATTGCGCGCGCCGTTGGCCCTTCGACAGGAAAAACGCCGCCCGAGGGGGCGGCGTTCCTGCAAAATCCAGCTGATTGCAGCCGCGCTCAGCTGACCTTTTTCTTGCGAAGGAATGACGGTATCTCAAGCTCGCCGTCATCTTCCTCATCGAACAGGTCGCCATGAGAGGTGCGGCCCGGACGAACGGGCTGTTCCTCAACGCGAACGGTCGGCGGCGCTTCGTCGGGCTTCGGCGCAAGCGATTTCAGGAGGTCGAGCGCGCCGACTGACGCGCGCTGCAGTTCCTCAGCCGCATCGCGGAACGGGTTGCGATGAGGCGCAGGCCTTGCCGGCTCCGCCGCCTGAACCGGCTTCGCGGCCGGCATGCGCGGCGCAGCGGAATTGTCGACCGCGCCTTCCGTCAGCATGCGGCGAATACGTTCGTGAACATCGCCGACCGGGTTGGCTTGCGCCTGCATGGCGAGCGGGTGGCCGGTCGGACGCGACGGCGCTTCAGGCGCACGCGGCTGCAATGTCTGCTGGACCGGCGGCATCGCGACGCGCGCCGGAACGGGTTCCGGCGTTTCGATCGGCGTCATCGCCGCCGCCGGCGTTTCAATCTGCTGCGCAGGCTCGCGCCACGGTTTCGACGCCGCGACCGACATCGTCTTCTGCTGATAGCCGTGGACATCGCGCGGCATCGCTTCAATGCCGGTCGCGACGACCGAAACGCGCACGCGGCCTTCGAGTTCCTGACTGAACGTCGAACCGACGATGATGTTGGCGTCGGGATCGACTTCGGCGCGGATGCGGTTCGCCGCCTCATCGACCTCGAACAGTTTCATATCCATCGAACCGGTGATGTTGATGAGCACGCCTTTCGCGCCCTTCATCGACACTTCGTCAAGAAGCGGGTTCGAGATGGCCGCTTCGGCGGCTTCGATGGCGCGCTTGTCGCCGGAAGCCTCGCCCGTGCCCATCATCGCCTTGCCCATTTCGCGCATGACGGTGCGGACATCGTTGAAGTCGAGATTGATGAGGCCGGGCATGACCATCAGATCGGTGATGCCGCGAACGCCGGAATGAAGGACCTGATCGGCGAGCGAGAACGCCTCAGCGAAAGTCGTGCGCTCATTGGCGATCGAGAAAAGGTTCTGGTTCGGAATGATGAGCAGCGTATCGACATGCTGCTGCAGCGCCTCGATGCCCGCGAGGGCGATTTTCATCCGCCGCGCGCCCTCGAAATGAAACGGCTTGGTGACGACGCCGACGGTAAGGATGTCGCGTTCCTTCGCCGCTTGCGCGATGACCGGCGCCGCGCCGGTGCCGGTGCCGCCGCCCATGCCCGCCGTTACGAACAGCATGTGCGCGTTGCCGACCTGCTCAAGAATTTCATCAAGCGTCTCTTCCGCAGCCGCCCGTCCGACTTCCGGCAGCGAGCCGGCGCCGAGGCCTTGCGTCGTGTGAGCGCCAAGCTGAATGCGGCGTTCCACTTTCGACTGGCCGAGCGCCTGGGCGTCGGTGTTGGCGACGATGAAATCGACGCCCTCAAGCCCTGAATCGACCATATTGTTGACTGCGTTGCCGCCTGCGCCGCCGACGCCGATCACGCAGATTCGCGGCTTCAATTCTGTCAGTTCCGGCACGCTGAGATTTAGTGGCATCGAACGGCTCCGCCCCACATGGTTAAGGTGATGTTAAAGAATCCTTTAGAACCGTTACCAAATGGTTAACGCGCGATCGGCGCGTCGTTCCCCACCCGGCTCCGGCCGTTGAAAGGACAGGGGATTTTTCTCGGAGTGTTCGCGCACGCTGTCACCCGAAAAAATGCGCTGATTGCAGCCTTAGAAAAATGCGCCGTCAGAAATTGGCGCGCAGCCACGCGCCGACTTGTCCGATGACGCCGCTCGCCGCACGGCGCGGTTCAAGCTGACGTCCGTTCGCCTGTCCGCGTTTGGCTTCAGTGCGTTCGCGGGCGGCGATCTGCAAGGCGCCGACCGCAACGGAGAATTGCGGCGCCGTCGCCATTTCAGGCGCGCCGGCGAGCGCGACAGGCCGCCCGAGCCGCGTCTTGACGCCGATGACGCGCTCCGCCGTTTCGCGTGCGCCGACCAGAAGACTGCCGCCGCCTGTCAAAACCGCGCGGCGGATCGCCCGGCGCGCCGCGCCGGCCTGCGGCAGCGAGTCGAGAGCCAATTCGATGATTTCTTCAAAGCGCGGCGCGATCACCTGAGCGAGTTCGGCGCGCGAATGACGGGTGATTTCCGATTCGTCGCCAAGCTGCGGAAAGTCGATCAAACGATGTTCATCGCCGGCGCCGGAAAGCGCGGAGCCATAAAGCGTCTTGATCCGTTCCGCTTTCGCGATGGGCGATCCGAATATCTGCGCAATGTCGCGCGTCACATGATCGCCGCCGACCGGCACGCCGCCGCAGGCGATCAGCGCGCCGCGTTCATAGAGCGCGAAATCCGTCGAGCGCGCGCCGATATCGACGAGAATGACGCCGAGTTCCTTCTCATCCTCGATCAGCACGGCCTCGCCCGCCGCGCAGGGCGCGGCGACCAGACCCTCAAGTTCCAGCCCGCAGCGGCCGAGCAATGATTCGACGTTTTCCGCGTAGGAATCGCGCACGCTGACGCCGAGAATCTCCGCAGCGAGAACGCCTCCGGCGAGACCGACCGGATTGTCCACCCGCTCCGCATCGAGGGAATAGCGAACCGTGAACGCATGAAGAGCCGTCGAGCCCGCCGGGGCCGCCGCCGTTCCCGCCTGATCAAGACATTCCTCGACATCATCGCCGGTGACGACGCCGCCGGAAATATCGAGGTCGACCGCGATCCGCCGGCATCCGAGCGACCGGCCCGCCGCGGCGACATGAACGCGCTTGATCCGTTCGCCGGCCATCCGCTCGGCGGCCTCAACGGCGGCGCGCAGCGAAGCTTCGACATCAGGCCGCTTGTCGCGGCACACCCCGCCATGGCGGCCGACGCCGATCACGTCTGCTTTAAACCCGCCGCCTGGAACCGGCGTCAATTGCGCAATCACGCAAGCGGCTTTGGAACCGCCGAGATCAATCGCCGCCACCAAACCGCGTTCACGGACCGATTTGATCTGTCTCGCCATTTCAGGGTCTTACCGCCTATTACGCCGACACTTACTCGCCAGAAAACCGCTCCGTGAGCGGACCATGCCGGCCCGCCCCGTTCAACACGTCAGTTTAAAGCTGTTTCCGGTTCTCCGCGCTTGCGGATCACCATGCGCTCAGGATCGCGAAGATCAATATATTCGAGAGGCTGGTCAAGCGTCGATTGGGCGGCCTGAAGAAGAGCAAGATCGTCAATCGCGCGTTTGTAATTCTCTTCCGGCAGCTTCACCTTGATTTCGTTTCTGAGGCGCATATCCCAGCGGCGTTCGCCGACGCGCACCAGCGCATAGACGCGCTTTTGAAGCTCCGGCTGAACGCCGATCGCCTGCAGGATCCCTGCGGCCGCTTCCGGCGCCCCGGAGCCGACGATGAGCTGGAGGTTGGAATATTCATAGGCGCCAACCTCGCGGATGAGCGCGCCGCTGTCGTCAATAAGGTTGAGATCGCCATTGATCTGCCAGACGGCGGCGGGCTCGCGTTCGCGGATCGCAATCGAAATCGTGTCCGGCAAAAGACGCGTCACCGAGGCCGAGCGGACCCATCCGAGCTGTTCGATGCGCACGCGCGCCTCGTCGAGCGAAAGGCGCATGATAGACTCGCCGACGACGGGGCCGATCGCGTCCATCACTTCCTGATGCGCTGTCTGATGCGCGCCGCGCAGAAGGACGCGCCTGATTTCAAGGCCGGCGCCGACAGCCGCGGATTGAACGGCGCGGTCGACGCTGCGGCCCGCCATGGCGAAATAGCCGCCCGCCCAAAGCACGACGCCGACGAGGCCTAGCATGACGATCAACCCGGCCGCGCCGGCGACCGTATAGCGTTCGAGAAGCGCCGTCAGTTGCGCGAAGGGCGACGGCGCTTTTTTCTTCGACCACGTTTTCTTCTTCACCGGCGGCATGAGGCATCCTCCACAATCCATTGGCAAAGATCGGGAAACAGGATTCCAAGGTGCGCCGCCTGTTCCGGCACGAGCGACGTCCCGGTCATGCCCGGCTGCGTGTTGATTTCCAAGAAGAAGACCTGCTCGCCTGACAGGCTTTCGTCATAACGGAAGTCGGAACGCGAAACCCCTCTGCATCCAAGGGCTTGGTGAGCTTTCAGCGCACGCTCCATGCAGAGCGCGGCGACCTCTTCCGAGACCGGCGCGGGCAAGACGTGCTTTGAACCGCCCGGCGCGTATTTCGCTTCATAATCATAAAAGGCGAGGCTGGTCGTGATCTCCGTGACGCAAAGCGCGCGATCGCCCATGACCGCGACCGTGAGTTCGCGTCCGGCGATGAATTTTTCGACCAGCACTTCGTCGCCGAGCTCCCATTTCTCCGCGGCGAGTTCGGCGGGCGGACGATTGTCGCCCTTGCGGATGATATAGACGCCGACCGACGATCCCTGGGAATTCGGCTTGATGACGTAAGGCGGTTCCATCGCATGGCCGCCAGCCGCCTCAAATCGCGACATCACCTTGCCCATCGGCGAGGGAACGCCGGCGTCTTCCAGCACGAGCTTCGTGCGCTGCTTGTCCATGGCGAGCGAAGACGCGAGCACGCCGGAATGGGTGTAGGGAAGCCCCATCACCTCAAGCAGGCCCTGAACGCACCCATCCTCGCCCCATTCGCCGTGCAGGGCGTTGAAGACCGCATCGGGTCTCGCCGCTTTCAACTGTTCGGCGAGATCGCGCGTCGCGTCGATCTCGATGACGTCATATCCCTTGGCGCGCAACGCCTTGGCGCAAGCCGCCCCCGAATTGAGGGAGACGTCGCGCTCCGGCGACCATCCGCCTTTAAGGACTGCGATGCGTTTGAAACTCACGCCGGTTCTCCGATCCGCCTGATTTCCCAGCGCAACTCAACGCCGGTCTTGTTAAGAACTTCTTTACGAAGCCCTTCGACCAGATTTTCGATGTCCGCACCGGTCGCCTTGCCGCGATTGATCATGAAATTGCAATGCTGCTCGGAAACCTGCGCATCGCCGACGACGCGCCCGCGGCCGCCGATCCCATCGATGAGCTGCCAGGCTTTTCGGCCGCCGGACTTTTCCGGATCGGGATTGGCGAAGGTGGACCCGCCGGTCTTTTCACGGATCGGCTGCGACTTTTCCCGCCGTTCCATGATCGCTCGCATACGCGCTTCAATCGCGGCGGGATCATCCGGGCGTCCTTCATAGAGCGCTTCGGTGAAGATGAGCCCCTCGCCCGCGCCGCAGTGACGATAGGCGAATTTCATATCGGCGTTTTTGAAAACGCGCCGCATGCCGGCGCGATCAAAGGCGACCGCTTCGACAAGAACGTCTTTCGTTTCCTGCTCATAGGCGCCGGCGTTCATGGCGAGCGCTCCGCCGATCGTTCCCGGCACGCCGCGATAGAATTCAAGGCCGGCGACGCCGGCGCGCGCCGCCGCGCGCGCGACCTGCGCATCAAGCGCAGCCGCGCCAGCCCGGACGCGCGGGCCTTCGATTGAAATTTTCGCGAACGGCGCTCCAAGGCGAATGACGACTCCCCTGACGCCGCCGTCTCTCACAAGAAGGTTGGAACCGACGCCGACCGGATACACAGCGATGTCCTTCGGCGTATTTTTGAGGAACGCCGCAAGGTCGTCCTCATCCTCCGGCGCGTAAAGAACATCCGCTGGACCGCCGACGCGAAACCAGGTGATCGCCGACATGTCCGCGCGCTCGACATAACGGCCGCGAACGGGAGGAAGGTCAGACGCCTTTACAGTTGCGCTCACGCTCTCAGTTTCTTCAACTCTGCTTCAAGGCCTTTCGCATATTTCGCAATGTCGCCCGCGCCGAGCAGGACGATATAATCGCCCTTCTCCGCAATCGCCGCGATCTGTTTTGGCAAGTCGTCTAATGACGAAAGCGCCCTTACGTCGCGATGGCCTTGCGCAGCGGCGCCGGCGACGAAGGCATCGCGGGAAACGCCTTCGAGCGGCGCTTCGCCCGCTGCGTAAACATCCGTCACGAAGGCGACGTCCGCTTCATTGAGGCAGGAGCAGAACTGGTCCATCAGATCGCGCAGGCGCGTAAAACGATGCGGCTGGACGATTGCGATGATCTTGCCGCGCGTCACATTGCGCGCGGCGCGCAGGACGGCGGCGATTTCCACCGGATGATGGCCGTAATCGTCGATGATCGTGACGCCGTTCCACTCGCCGACTTTCGTAAAACGCCGTTTGACACCGGCGAATTTGGCGAGACCGGACCGGATCGCATCGTCGCTCGCGCCGACACGGCGCGCGACGATAACGGCGGCGGTCGCATTGAGCACGTTGTGGAGGCCCGGCATCGGCAGCTTGAGACCGTCGATACGATGCTCAGGCTTGCCGCGATTGCGGAAATGAATGTCGAATTTGGCGCCGCCGCCTTCAAAGGAAATGTTTTCCGTTCGCACGTCGGCTTGCGGATTCGTTCCATAGGTGATGAGGCGGCGATCCGTGACGCGGCCGACAAGCGCCTGAACTTCCGGGTGATCGAGACAGACGATGCCGTAGCCGTAAAAGGGCGTATTCTCGATGAATTGGTCGAAACCTTTTTTCAGCGCCTCAAACCCGCTCCAGTGTTCAAGATGCTCAGGATCGATATTCGTCACGACGGCGACCGTCGTCGGGAGCCGCAGGAAGGAGCCGTCAGACTCATCGGCCTCAACGACCATCCAGTCGCCGTCGCCGATGCGCGCATTCGTTCCATAGGCGTTGATGACGCCGCCATTGATCACCGTCGGATCGAGCCCCGCTTCATCGAGCAGCGCGGCGATCATCGTCGTCGTCGTCGTTTTCCCATGCGTGCCGGCGACTGAAATCGTCCATTTAAGGCGCATCAGTTCGGCGAGCATGTCAGCGCGGCGCACGACCGGAATATGACGCGCGCGCGCGGCGAGAATTTCGGGATTGTCGCGCTTGATCGCCGTCGACACGATGACGGCGCCGGCGCCTTCGACATTCTTCGCCTGATGGCCGATGACGATCGGAATGCCTTTGCTGCGCAAGCGTTGAACATTCGCGCTCTCGGCGACGTCGGAACCGCGAACGTCATAGCCGAGATTCTGCATGACTTCGGCGATGCCCGACATGCCGATTCCGCCAATGCCGACGAAATGCGCAACGCCGACGCCGAACGGCAGGCGGACCTTTATGTTTCTGGCTTCACTCATGCGGGCTTTTCGACTTCTCGACGGCGATATTTTCGACAAGGTCGGCAAGTGCGCCGGCTGCGTTCGACTTTACGCGCCCCTTGGCGGCGCTCGCCATATGACGAAGGAGAGCGGTATCCGTCAATAAATCATGGAGCCGCGCCTGCAACGCCTCAGGCGTGAAATCAGCCTCGGCGATGCGCACGGCGCCCCCGGAATCGGCGAGCGCGCGCGCATTTCCGGTCTGATGGTCGTCCATCGCGATGGCGAGCGGAACGAGGATGGACGGCCGGCCGATGATGGAAAGTTCGGTGACGGTCGATGCGCCCGCGCGCGCAATCACCAGATGCGCGCTTGCGATTCGCGCCGGCAAATCGTTGAAAAACGGCGCAAGCTCCGCGTCGACGCCGGCGTCTGAATAAATCTTCCTGACGCCGGAGATTTCAGGGTCGCGCACCTGTTGAACAATGCGAAGCCTTTCTCGAAGCGCAACCGGAAGGCCGGCGATCGCCTGAGGCGTAACGAATGAAAAGAGGGACGCGCCTTGACTGCCGCCAAAGATCAGAACGTCGATTTTCGATTCGCTGTCGATCGGCGGATAATCTTTCGCCGCGACCGCGCCGACCGCGTCGCGCACCGGATTGCCGACTTCGACCAGCGCACCCTTGATATGCTGCGGCGCTTTCTCAATTACCGAAAACCCGTGCGCAAGGAACGACGCGCCCTGCGCCACCATTCTGTTCGCGCGGCCGAGAACGCCGTTCTGTTCATGAACGCCGTAGGGAATGCGGAGAAGCGACGCCGCCATCATCGACGGAAAAGACGGGTAACCGCCGAAGCCGACCGCGGCCGCAACGTCGCGTTTGATGAATTCGCGAAGCACACTGAACAGACCGCCCGCGAGCGCAAAAGCCGCAGCGATTTTCGCGATGGGTCCGCCGATCGAAGGGCTGGCGGCGGAAATCATCAATCGCTCGTCGGCGGGAAACGACGTCGCGTATCGCGCGCCGCGCTCATCGGTCACGAGCATGATGCGCCAGCCGCGACGCTTTAGTTCCTGCGCCAGCGCTTCGGCGGGAAAGAGATGCCCGCCCGTGCCGCCCGCTGCGAGAACAATCAACCTGTCGTCATCCCGGCTCAAGGCATGACGTCCTTGCGCCGCGTCGCTCGCGACTGGCGCCGCGTCAACGCCAGAATGAGCCCGACGGTGAGCGCGGCCGCGATCAGCGATGATCCGCCATAGGAGATGAAGGGCAGCGTCATCCCCTTCGCCGGAAGCGCGCGAAGATTGACGCCGATATTGATAAAGCTCTGAAGGCCGATGAGCGCGGCGAGACCGCACACCGCGCATTGCGCAAAGACGCTTTTGAGACCGCCGGCTTTCAAATAGCTCCTGATCACAAAAGCCGCGAAGAGCGCGAGCATGGTGAGACAGACAAAGAGACCGAGTTCTTCCGCAGCGACAGCGAATATGAAATCGGTGTGCGCATCGGGCAGCGAGAACTTGACCGCCGAAGCGTCGGACGCGCGCGGTCCGAGCCCGCCATTGGCGATCGCTTCCAGCGCCTTATCGATCTGGTAATTGTCGCCGACCGACGGATTGAGAAAACCGTCAATGCGCTTGGCGAGGTGCGGCGAAAAATAATACCCGCCGACAAGGCCTGCGATAGCGACGCCAGCGACAATCATGATCCAGACGATTGCGCCGCCCGAGACGAAAAACATCGCCATCCAGACGGCGGTCAACAAAGCGGCCTGTCCGTAATCCGGCTGCATCACCAGCATGCCGGCGCAAAAGACATAGAGGGCGGTCGCGATCGCCGCGCCTGGAAAACGCGGATCGCGCGAACCTTCAGCGAGCATCCAGGCGGCGACAATGACAAATCCCGGCTTCAGGATTTCCGACGGCTGGAAGGCGAATGCGCCGAGCGGAATCCATCTTTTCGCACCATTGATCTCAGGCGCAAACAGCAACGCCGCAAACAGCAAGGCGAACGCGGCGACGAAAAGAAGCGAGCCGAGACGCCGCGCCTGCAGCGGCGTCAACATAGATACGCCGAGCATGACGGCCGCTGCGGGAATGATGAAGGCGACTTGGCGCAACGGAAAATGCAGGCTGTCGTCGATGTTGAGGCGCGCCGCGGCGCCAGGCCCAGCAGCAAAAACGAGAACGACGCCAATCGTCATCAATGCCGCAAGGATCAGCAGCGATGCGTGATCGACCGACCACCACCAGCGTGCGAGGGGCGAATCGTCACTTCTGCTCGGCGCCTTCACGCAGCCTCTCCATTAAAACTCTCGACCTGATTGGCGAGCTTGCGGAACACCTCGCCACGCTCTTCGAAGTTCCGGAACTGGTCGTAGGATGCGCAGGCCGGGGAGAGAAGAACGACAGGCGCCGAAAGACCGGAAATTGCGGCGTCGCGCGCAGCGCGCGCAACCGCCGTCGGCATGTCGCCGCACTGAAAACTCGGCGCCGCGCCGGCGATCTGCGCCTCGAAGTCCTGCGCGGCCTCGCCGATGAGATAAACGCCGCGCACGCGCTCCATCAGAGGCCTCAGCGTTTCAACGCCGCCTTCTTTCGGTTTGCCGCCGGCGATCCAGAAAATGTCCGAATAGGATTTGAGCGCGCGCATCGTCGCATCGGCGTTTGTCGCCTTTGAATCATTGACGAAGAGCACCGGCCCCTTCTTGGCGACGATTTCCATTCTGTGCGGCAGGCCGGCGAAACGGTCCATGCCGTTGACGGCGAGATTGGGCGCAATGCCTTCCGCAACCGCCGCAGCAAGTGCGGCCGCCGCATTTTGCCAATTATGCTGACCGCGCAGCGACGCGATATTGGAGATATCGCCGGCTTCGCCCGATTTGTCGCCGAGACTGTAATAAAGCCGCGCATTGAGGGCGAACACGCCGCGACCGAGCGCGCCTTCCGCAGAAATCGGCGTGACGCGCCGCGCGCCTTCGGTCATCAGCTTCGCGCAGACGCTTTGCGTCCATTGATCGTCAACGCCGATGACGGCCGTATCTTCCGCTTCCTGGTTCAGGAATATTCGTTTCTTGGCGGCGGCGTAGCCCTCCATGCTTCCATGGCGGTCGATATGATCGGGCGACAGGTTGAGCAGCACGGCCGTATTGGATCTCAAGGTTTTCGCAAGATCGAGCTGAAACGAGGACAGCTCCAGCACATAGGTGCGATGCGCATCGACAGGCGGCAGCTGCATCACCGGTTTGCCGATATTCCCGCCGACAATCGCGTCCTTGCCCGCCTCCTTAAGAACGTGACCGATCAGCGCCGTCGTCGTCGACTTGCCGTTCGATCCTGTGATCGCGACAATGCGCGGGCGTTCTTTCGCCGGGAGAGCGTTTACCGCGCGCGCAAAGAATTCAATGTCGCCGATGACTTCAACGCCCGACTGATGCGCCTTCCTGACAATTGGGTGCGGCGCGGGATGCGTCAGCGGAATGCCAGGGCTCAAGGACAAAGAACGTATCTCGTCCCACGGCCACTGCTTCGGGTGTTCCGCCGCATAGCGCGTGTTCAGCGTCTTGTTGCGCGCTTCTTCCTTGTCATCCCAGCAATAGACTTCAGCGCCCGATGCGGCGAGCGCTTCACAGGTTGCGAGCCCCGTCGCGCCAAGGCCGTAAACGCCGATTTTTTTCTTTCCGATGCCGGGAACGATGATCATGGGCGTTGGGCGCCTAGCGCAGCTTGAGCGTTGAAAGTCCGATAAGGGCGAGAATGACCGCGATGATCCAGA
>JAGRED010000326.1 GCA_020446725.1 Parvularculaceae bacterium
CTTTGATCGTCCTAAAGACCGTTCGGTCCTAGCTGCCGGGCGTCCAGATCAGATAGGGAATGACGAAGCTTTGCGCGTCATCGATATCTGTGCGGAACTGGTAGTCATTGCCGTTGCAGTTGGGCGCGATGCCGTAGGAATTGACCGCCATGACGACATTCGTCTCTTCGCCGGTCGACGGATCGATATAGAAGGCCGGGCCGCCAGAATCGCCCGAACAGGTTCCGCCCGAGCCGCTGCCCTGTCCCGGGTTGTTGGTGAATTTGAAATTCTGGTCGCCGATCGTGTTTCCGTTCACGAGGCCGGTGACCGCCGATGTCGCCGCGTAGCGCACGAAATCGTCCCCTGCGAAGGCGGGAATGCGTCCCTGCAGACCATAGCCGACAATCCGCGCCTGCCGGTCGCCGATCGCGCCGCGCGCTTTCCTCAGATAGTCGAACTGATCGGGCAACGGCATGGCGCCGTATTCCGAAACATAGACCGGCTGCTCCAGCAGCACGAGACCGATGTCATACGTATCGGGAAATTCGGCGTAATCGTCATAGTTCGGGTGCGGAACGGCTTGCCCTTTCACCCAGGTCGCATCGAGCCAGCTCGTGACGCTCGGATAGCCGCCGAGCTCATTGGCGATCGCCGCATCGATATCCGCATCGTTGCGGACATAGGTGAGGCTGTTCACCTGACCGCCGCCTTCCGTGCAATGACCGGCCGTTAGGACGACGTAAGGCGTCAGCAGCGTGCCCGTGCAGCTGAAAAAGCCGACGCCGTTTTGAACGAACAGCAATGCGACGACATTGGGATGATCGTCATTATCGGGCGCGCCCCAGGTGATCGCTGATGCGGGCGTCGTCATCGCTGCGAGCGCCAATGCCGCTACGCCGGCGAACAGTTTCTTCATGTTCAGTTCTCCCTAACCGTTACCAAGGGGCGGACCCTAACACCTCAAAATCGCGCAAGCCAATTGCCTGAGGCGTTTTCGAACGCACAATAGTCTGTAAACGAATATTACATGAAAAAAAATCCCTCAATCGCGCGAAACGATTGAGGGATCTATCAACAATGGTGTCTTATCAGATTCAGAACGCGTCCGCGCTGAGCGCCATCACAGGCTCGGCGCCTGATTTCAGCTTCGCCAGATGCGCTTTCGTATCGGGCAGCATCCGCGCCAGGAAGAATTTCCCGGTGACGAGCTTGTTGGCGTAGAACGGGTCCTTGTCGCCTTCCTTCTGTTTTGCGATCGCGGCTTTCGCGAGTTGCGCCCAGCCAAAGGCGAGACAGAAAAGACCGAACATCTGGAGGAAATCCATCGATCCGGCGCCGGCGTTGTCGGGATTTGAAAAGGCGTTCATCATCAGCCACTGCGTCGCATCCGCGACATCCGCCTTCGCTGCGGCGAGGCCGTCGAGGAAAGGCGCAAGCTCCGCATCGCCCTTATTGTCGGCGATGAACTGGTCAACCTCGGCGAAGAATGTCTGCAGCGCGCGGCCGCCGTCTTTCGGCAGCTTGCGGCCGACGAGATCGAGCGCCTGGATGCCGTTCGCGCCTTCATAGATCATGGCGATGCGCGCATCGCGCACGAACTGCTCCATGCCCCATTCGCCGATATAGCCGTGACCGCCGAGCACCTGCTGGGCGTTCGTCGCATGCGCGTAGCCCTTGTCGGTGAGGTAGCCCTTCAGGACCGGCGTCATCAGGCCGAGATAATCGTCCGCTTTCTGACGTTCCGCCTCATCTTCCGACTTGTGATGAAGATCGGCGTGCAGCGCCGACCAGTACATCCACGCACGGCCGCCCTCGAGCGTCGCTTTCTGCTCAAGCAGCATGCGGCGAACGTCCGGGTGAACGATGATCGGGTCGGCGGCCTTTTCCGGCGCCTTCGCGCCTGAAAGCGCGCGTCCCTGAAGGCGGTCTTTCGCATAGGCTGCGCCGTTCTGATAGGAGACTTCGGAAATCGCGAGCCCCTGAAGGCCGACGCCGAGACGCGCCTCGTTCATCATGGTGAACATCGCCTTCAAGCCCTTGTGCGCCTCGCCGAGGAGATAACCGGTCGCCTCGTCGTAATTCATCACGCAGGTCGAATTGGCGTGAATGCCCATCTTCTCTTCGATCTTGCCGCAGGAAACGCCGTTGCGATCGCCGAGAGACCCGTCCGCGCCGACATGGAATTTCGGCACGATGAAGAGCGAGATGCCTTTCACGCCTTCCGGGCCGCCTTCGATGCGCGCGAGGACGAGGTGAATGATGTTCGATGTGAGGTCGTGCTCGCCGGCCGAGATGAAAATCTTCTGGCCTGATATCTTGTAGGAGCCGTCGCCCTGCGGAACCGCCTTGGTGCGCAGAAGGCCGAGATCCGTGCCGCAATGGGGCTCGGTCAGGTTCATCGTGCCGCCCCATTCGCCCGAGATCATGTTCGGCAGATAGGTTTCTTTCTGCTCGTCCGTGCCGTGGGCGTAGATCGCGTCGGCGGCGCCGCGCGCGAGGCCCGGATACATGCCGAACGCCATGTTGGACGCCGAGACCATTTCATTGAAGGCGACGGCGAGAATGTAGGGCAGTCCCTGCCCGCCATAAGCCGGATCAAAGGAAAGACCCTGCCAGCCGCCTTCGCGGAACTGCTCATAGGCTTCCCTGAACCCTTTCGGTGTCGAGACGGAGCCGTCCGCATGACGCGTGCAGCCTTCATGATCGCCGGACTGGTTGATCGGGTGAAGCACGTTGGAAGCGAGCTTGCCGCCCTCTTCCAGAATGGCGTCGACGACATCGGGCGTCGCATCGGCGAAGCCCGGCAGGTTCGAATATTTCGAAATGTCGAGCACGTCATGGAGGATGAACTGCATGTCGCGAAGGGGCGCGTTGTAGACGGTCATTTGGCAATCCTCTTTTCACAGGCCCTGAAACGGCCGCGAGCGGTCGGCGCGTCATAGCCGGGCGACGCTGGAAAGGTCACTCTAATGTCAGAGCGACACTGTGAGAGCGAGAGGCCGCCGGGTAAAGCATCGCCGGCAGATCGGTTGTGGAAAGTTTTAACCGCCCGTTAACCATCGCCAGCGTGTCCTTGGTGCGCGGAATCGCCTTTTAACCCTTTGCGGTCGCGGCGAAGCACCTTACCGCTCGCAAGTTGCTGCGACTTGGGCCTTTCGGCGCGCCTGGGGTGGCCGGCGATCAAGTTGGGGGGACGGCCCCCAGACAATTCTGGTGGTGGACGCCATGAAATCCAACGCCCCTTGGAGCGTTAAAGGAATTGAGCGGGACGCCCGCGAGACCGCCAAGGCGGCGGCCCAGCGCGAAGGCATGACCGTCGGCGAGTGGCTGAACCAGATCATCTATAACGCCGGCGATCCGAACGCCGTCCCGACCGAAGGCGAAATCGAGGGGCTGAGAGCCCGCGATCTCGCATCCGCCATCGAACATTTGTCGCGCCGGATCGCGGTCGCGGAAGAAAAAAGCGTCGCCGCGGTCGACGGGCTTTCGCGCAGCCTCGGCGGCGCGGTCGAGCGTCTGCAACGGCTTGAGCGCGCAGACCCGGTATTGGGCGGCGAACCTGATCTCGCCCACCGGGTCAAAATGCTCGAAGAGAAAGGCGCCGACCGGCAGCGCATTGAGGCGCTGCGCGCGCTGGAACGCGCCGTCGGCCAGATCGCCGTCCAGTTCTCGAACGCGCAGGCGACGACCGTTTCCCGGCTCGATACGACAGAGCGGCAGCTTCAGTCGATTGCGGAAAAGCTGGACGCAGGCGGAAGCGACGATGCGGTCAGCGCGTCCTCCGTTCGCGAGGCGATCGAGGGCATGGCCGACCGCATTTCGCGGGCCGAGAAAATCGCGGCGGAAGCGTCGAAACTGAAAGCCGAAGCGAACGAGTCGGCCGACGCCGATTTCGTTCACAAGACCGGCCTGCGCCTGCGCATCCTCGGCGACGAGATCAAGCGCGGCGGCGACCAGATGCGCACGCTCGAAACCTCGATCACGCGCCTCACCCAGCAGATCGACGCGGCCGAAAAGCGCAGCGCGGAAGGCGTGCAGAAAGTCGCCGAAACGATCGCCGACCTGCGCGAGAAGTTCGCGGGCGCCGACAACGCCGATCAGGCCGCCGCGCGCGCCGAACTTGAAGCGGCGGTGTCGGAGATCACCCAGCGCACCGAAGACCGCATCGAGCATCTGCAGAAATCGTTCGACGACATGGTGCGCCGGCTTGAATCGGCGAGCGCCGGCGTCGCGCCAGCGCCGAAACCCGAACCCGTGTCCGTA
>JAGRED010000327.1 GCA_020446725.1 Parvularculaceae bacterium
CGAGATAGTTGGGGCCGTCACCGTCAATGAAGCCGTAGGTGACGCCGGGACCGACAAGTTCGGCGCCGCCGAACGTATCCGGCACGACGTCCGTCGCCGGCTTCTGGACGAAATCGAGCGTGTAATCGCCGGAAAGACCCGCGCCCGCAAAATTGCTGACAGCGACAGTATAGGTTCCGGAAACGGTCGCTGTATAGGAGAGCAGCGACATGCGTCCGGCGCCGCCGTCATCATCAAGCGTGATGAAAGAACCGTCAGGGCCGAAGAGATAGATGACGGTGTCTTCGAGCGGCGCGCCGCCGGAACCATAGACTGAGAAAGTCCAGGTTTCTCCCGCGGCGATGCCAAATGCATAGCCGTCGAAGCTGCTGTCGTCGACGATCGTGCCGTTGACGCTGAAATTCGGCGCGAAGCTGATCGTGCCGAGGTCGACAATCGGCGCGCCGAGAGCGCCGACTGTCGCCGGCGCCGCGATCGGGCTGCCGCCCTTGTAGCTTGGTCCATCCCAAAGCGGATAAACGATGATCTCCGGGTTTTGCGGATGGCCGGCGAATGTCACCGTGCCGTTGCGCCCGCCGGAATTCACATTGACGGCGAATGAGCTGTTGCTCACCGACGACGCCTCGCCGAGGGCCTGGAACTGCCCCCACATGGCGCCGGAAGAAACGTCCGCGGCGGCGCTTCGCAACGTTAAACTATCGCTTTTGGAGTGGGCCGCGTCACGCCCACGGATGAAATCGTCCGGCTCGTGCGAGCCGAAACGAAGGTCGGCGAAATCTCTCATGATAGACCCCCAGATGTATTTATTGTGAAAAGGGTTTACGACGCGGCAATGCGACCATAGATTCACCCCTCGATCAACTTTTAATCGTTGCGCAGAAAGCGATTGGTCTCATGCGCGTTCCATTTCTCATCGCTGCGTTCATTGCAGCCCTTGCCGCATCGTCGTGCATGAGCGAACGCACTGGCGATTCACAACTTTCGAGAGTGAATGACGCCGCCATTCAGACGACGGATGGTCCGTTGACGGATGCTGCACCGCAAAATCAGAGCGCGACTGACCCCATGCCGACTGAAGCGGAAATTGCGAATCTTCCGTATGCCCGCGGAAAAACCTTTGCGAGCCTGGACGAATACCTCGCCCATCTCGAAAAAAATGGCGAGATCGACCTTCCCTACTGGCGCGAAATCGGGCCCGGCCTCTATGAGTGGGTCGTGCGCATGCCCGAGGCCGAGCGCAAGACGGCGACCCGGGATGAGCTTCTGACGCTATACGGGTTCAACCGCTGACGCCCCCTGAAGAAGGCGGGCTTTCGGCCTTGGAGCCGTCTTCTTTTCTTCGATCCCGAGCGCGAACCGCAGATAGGGGATGCGCCGAAAGACTTCATAGCCGACGGCGCAGCCGCCGACCGTCGCCGCTGTCAGCAGAAAAAATTCGAGCGGCCACGGCAATCCGAGCGTCGTGAGCTCATATCCCGCCGCGACGGTGATCGTCTGGTGAAGAATGTAATAGCAGAAGACCGCATTCGTCAGATAGCGAAGCGTCGGGCTGTCATGATTGAGGCGGCGGCGCGCAAATGCGCACAGCGCGACGATGACCGCCCATGCGTAGACGATGCGCATCGAACGCAGGAGGTCGGCCAGCCCGATCGCGTCGACCTTCGTCCAGTTGTCGCCGAACCACGCCATCGCGAATAACGGAACCGACAGAACGATGTAGCCGAGCGCGGCAGGCGCCGCACGGTCGACCGCGCGCCAGAAGCCGTCATTCTTCGCAATCATGAAGCCGAGCAGGAAGATCGTGAAGCGATGGGCGTGATTGGCCCAATCATCGACGAGCGCGTGGGTTTCGGGAAAGTGCGGCTCAAGCGCGAAGCGGTAGAAGAGAAACGGAAGCGGCGTCAGGGCGATGAGGATCAGTCCCGCCTTCGCGTTCATGCCCGCAAAACGATCCGCAAGGGGTCGCAGGAGCGGCGCCGCCGCGATCACGATCATCGTGTAGACGAGCAGGTAGACGACATACCAAAGGTGATTCCAAGTCGGCGTGACGATGCCGAAATGATCGTCGAATGAGAAATATTGCGGCCAGAAGGCGAGCAGGCCCGGCTCGATCACGCCTTCATAGCGGAGCTGGAAGTAAGCCTGCGGCATGACGATGACGGCCATGCCGAAAGCGATCGGAACGAAGAGCCGCCAGAAGCGCTTCCAGGCGAAACGGGCGAGACGCGCGCCGGACGAGGCATATCTGTCCATGGCGTAGCGGACGACGATGCCGGAAATGAAAAAGAGGAGCGCAAGCCGCCACGGATTGACGAACATCATGGGAAGTTCGGCCGCCGCCCCCCGATGGGGGCTTTTCACGTGCCAGTCCCACGTCACGTAGAACATGCCGATGTGATAGAAAATAAGGATCGCAAAGGCGATAACGCGCAGCCAGTCGAGGTCGTAGCGGCGAGCGCCGGGGGCTGTCGATGAAGCGGCGGTCATTTGCATTTCTCCGGGCGGGGACGCCTGTCTGTCGCCCGCACGCGGACGCGGCGCGAGCGCTGTGACGCAAGGCGCGCCTCCCGGGGACTTGCGGCGTCCGACCCCGAAATTTGTGATGAAAAACAATGGCTGGGGGACGGAATTGCGCGCCAGCGTGACAAACGGCGTTGATCGCGCGATTGCCGCCGTCCCAAAATTGCGCGAAATCACACGGAATGCTCGACCGCACGTCCCTTCCCCTCCGGAAAGCGCTCGCTGACGACGCGCGCATCGACCGTCAGGCGGTCTTGATCGCCATCGGCATTGTCTTCGCGTTCACGATCGTCAATTCGCTGTCGGGCATTACCGAATATCGCCGCATCGGCGTCGAGGCGCCGTCTTCCAATTTCTGGATCTACGAGACGTCATCGCTTGTCGTTCATGTCCCGATCCTTTTCGCGCTCTCCTGGTTCACCCGCCGCTTCCCGCTGACGCCCGAAGGCTGGCCGCGCCTCGCCCTCGTCTACGCCGGCGGCGCGCTCGCCTATTCTTTCGTTCATGTCGTCGGCATGGTCTGGCTGAGAAAGGCGGCGTTCGCGCTCTTTTTCGGCGAAACCTACCGCTTCGTCTCCGCCGACCGTCCGCTCGCCGTCGAAGCCGTCTACGAGTTCCGCAAGGACCTGCTCGCCTTCGTCATGTTCGTCGGCCTATTCGCCCTCTGGCGCAGCCGCGCAGAGGCGATGCGCGAACGCGATGCGGCGAAACGCGAAGCGAGCGAGACGAACCGCATCACCCTCAAATGCGGCGGCCGCACGATATTTCTCGACGCCGCCTCGATCGACTACGCGAAAGCCGCCGGAAACTACGTCGAGATCGTCGCCGGCGGCAAAACGCATCTTGCGCGCATCACGATGGCCGCGCTTGAGGAACAGCTCGCCGGCGCCGGCGCCCCTATCGTCAGGACGCACCGGTCATGGCTCGTCAACCGCTCGAAAATCGCCGAGATCATTCCAGCCGGCGACGGCGACGTGACGGTGCGGTTGAAATCCGGCGAGGAAGCGCCCGGCAGCCGACGTTATCGGGAGCGGCTCGGCTGAGATTATTCATTGCGATTCTCTATGCCGTCCGCGGGTTCAGGTTGCGACTGCTGCCTAGGGGCCGCCAAAGCCGCCTCAAGTTGGCTAATCATTTCGTCAATCGCTTTTTGCGTTTCTTTGTCTCTAACGCCATTTTCACTGACAATACGCAGATCGTCCAGCGCGCCGGCGTAATCGCCCGCCCTAACACGGGCTCCAGCGCGAATTTGCAGAAACGCGTTTTGCTCAACCGGCGTAAATTCGGAGCCGAATTTCTGTTCAAACTCTTCAAGCTGCAATAAGACGGCCTCTGGAGATCGATTGCGCAGCAGCTGGTTCCGAATGCGCGTAAGACCGTACCATACCCGTTGGCGAACACGCATTTGCGGAGAAACAGCTACGCCGTCACCGCCAAGTTCATAGGTAATCAGGGTCTGAACCCCGTCTCGCCGCTGCGGGATAGCGTCTACTGTTCTGGGCGAATAAGTCCATTCCTTTACCGACGCAATCGCAGACGCCTCAAGACACGAATTTGTCGAACCAACGATTCGGATATTCTCTGTGGCGCCCTTTTCATTGACGTCAAATTCCACATATATCGATTCTGTACTGCGTGCGCTCCGCATGCATTTTTCGGGGTATTTCGGCGGCACGCGTCTGATCGGCCGTGCATCATAATCAGAAACCGATGCCGTTTGTTCCAGGTCTTCGCCGCTGAGTTCGGGATCATATTTGAAGACAAAGGTGGTTTCGAGATTCTCTTGATCTGCGGGACGCCCGTCAACTCGCCGCGGCGCATAATGCGCGCCGCGCACCGTTGCGACGGCCGTTTCTTCAAAGCAGGGATTGGTTGACGCGCGAATACTGACATTCTATGCAACGCCATCCCTTGTGACATCATATGCGACCGTCACCGATTCGATGGGGTAAGGACCGGGCCCATCAGGGAGGCATTTTTCCGGATAGTTCGGCGAGACCCGCCGGAGCACGCGCGCGGGAACTTCTTCTGCTGCGATCGCCGACGTCGCAAAAGCGCTTGCCAATAAAGCAAGAAAAAAAGCCCTCATCTCCCCCGTCCTCCAGTTTTTCTTTGCAAGCTAAGCGAAAATCATCATTCGGGGAAGGCGCGCCGCGCATGGATATTAACCATATAAACCGTTGATGTCGCACGGAAACGCAAAGTTATCCCCCTACTTATCCCACACCTTTGCGGCTGCCTTATGATGATGGTTGGGCGCGGCTTCGGTCGCCCTCCGCTCATTCCGGCGAAAGCCGGAATCCAGAACCGTCATTGCTATGGATCCCGGCTTTCGCCGGGATGATCGGCGTTGAAGCAAGTGGAGAAAAGGAGGATGCGCATGACGAATGTTGAAAACGCGGTCGCGCGCGTTCGCCTTCTGCGCGAAATTCCGTTTTACGGATTATCCGCACAAAATTGCGACGATCCGCATGGACGCTCGGATCAAGCATCCAGCCGGTGCGGAGATTATCCGCAAAATCCGCACGAATTCTCGCGCGATACGCGAATGCGCCTATTTTTCGTTCAGCATGTGCGTGACGATCGTCGCAAGGCCGGTCTGGCGGCGGCGGCGCAAGCGTTCGGCGAGCAGGATCGAACGCAGCATAAGCTCGCTTTCGTCGATCTCGTAATTGATGACGACGTAATCATATTCCGCCCAGTGGGAAATCTCGGCGTCGGCCTTCGCCATCCGCTTACGCACAACCTCCTCCGGGTCCTGGTTGCGGGCGCGCAGGCGCTTTTCAAGCTCGGCGCGCGACGGCGGCAGGATGAACACCTTGACGACATCGCCGCCGGCGACGGCGTCAAGCTGCTGCGCGCCCTGCCAGTCTATGTCGAAGAGGACGTCATTGCCCATTTTGAGCTGGTCGAAAACCTTGGCGCGCGGCGTGCCGTAATAATTGCCGAAGACATTCGCCCATTCGAGAAATTCGCCATTGTCCCGCATACGGAAGAATTCTTCCTCGGAGACGAAATAATAATCCTCGCCCTCAACCTCGCCCGGACGCGGCGGGCGCGTCGTCGCCGACACGGAGAGCCTGATCTTCGAATCCCCCTTGAGCAGACGGTCGGCGAGCGTCGTCTTGCCGGCGCCCGACGGGCTCGACAGGACATACATCAGCCCGCGGCGTTCAACCTTGGTGGCGTCGACTATCATCGCTATTCCAAATTCTGGACCTGCTCGCGCATCTGGTCGATGACGCTTTTCAGATCGAGCCCGATCCGCTTCAATCCCATATCCTGCGCCTTGGAGCACAGCGTATTTGCTTCCCGGTTAAATTCCTGGGTCAGAAAATCGAGCTTGCGGCCGACGACGCCGCCTTTTTCGGCGAGCGCCCGGCCCGCATCGACATGGGCGACAAGCCGGTCGAGCTCCTCGCGAATGTCGGCGCGCAGAGCGAGCATTGCCGCTTCCTCGGCGATGCGGGCTTCGTCAACGCTCCCGGCGAGAAGCTCGGCGAGCTGCGCGGCGATGCGCGCGCGGATCGCCTCGGGCGCGGCGTCGGCGTTGGAACGCGCATCGGCCGTCAGTCCGGCGATGGCGTCGAGCTGCGAATTGATGAGAGCGCCGATCGCCTTGCCTTCTTCGAGCCGCGCCCGTTCAAGCAGGCCGAGCGCCTCATTGAAGCTTTTCTTCAGCGCGGCGGCGAGCGCCGCGCGCGCATCTTCATCGTCAAGCGCCGATTCCTGGTCGACAACGCCCTTCAAAGCGAGAATCCCTTCTGGGCGCGGTTTCTCGCAATCGACCGACAGGCGGATTTCTTCAACCAGCTTGACGGCGCTTGCGAGCGCCGCGCGATTGATGACGAACGCGCCGTCGACAGCCGCTCCTTTCAGCGACAGGAAGATATTGAACGAACCGCGCGAGAATTTATCCGACAGGGATTTTCTGAGATCGGATTCTAGAAAATCATATCCCGGCGGCAGGCGAAATCGCGGCTCGAGGCCGCGGCCGTTGACGCTTTTCATCTCCCAGACCCAGCGCGTCTCGCCGAGCGCGCCTTCGATGCGCGCAAAGCCGGTCATCGAGGAAAGCGTCATCGCCTCAGCCTTCCTTGCGCTGCGCGCGTTCAATGCGGCGCCATTCGGCGACATTGCGATTGTGCTCCGCGAGCGTATCGGCGAACACATGCCCGCCCGTGCCGTCGGCGACGAAATAGAGCGCATTGGAATCGGCGGGGTTCAACACCGCCTCAATCGCTGCGCGGCCGGGATTGGCGATTGGCGTCGGCGGCAGGCCCGGAATGACATAGGTGTTGTAGGGCGTCGCGCGCTCAAGCTCGCTGACGCGAAGCCCGCGTCCCAATGGCTCGCCTTGCGTGATGCCGTAAATCACCGTCGGGTCGGACTGGAGCCGCATGCGCTTTTTGAGGCGGTTGACGAACACCGCCGCAATGAGCGGGCGCTCGCCTGCAACACCGGTTTCCTTTTCGACGATCGACGCCAGGATGATCGCCTCTTCCGGCGTCGTATAAGGAAGGTCCATCGCCCGCGCGCGCCAGAGCTGGTCGATCGCCGCGTCCTGCGCCTTCATCATCTCACGGATCATTTCATCGCGCGTCCGCCCGCGCGTGAAAGCGTAGGTCTCCGGCAGGAGATCGCCTTCCGACGCCATCACGGTGATATCGCCGACAAGCGTTTCGTCTTCAGCGATGAGGCGGAGGATCTGCTGCGTCGTGCGTCCCTCGGGGGCCGTCAGGTAATGAAGAATGCTTTTACCCTCGACGAGCAGGTCGATTATGTCGTTGATCGAGGCGCCGGCCGGAATTTCATACTCCCCTGCCTTGAGCGCGCCGCCGTCGCCGCGCAGCCGCACCGTCGCCCGGAAAAGTTCCGAATAGCGGATCGCGCCGACATAGTGCAGCTTGTCGGCCATCGATGCGACCGAGGTGCCGGGTTCGAAAAGAACGACCGCATCTTCGGCGAGAGGGCCCGGCCGCGTCATCTCGCGCCAGACGAAATAGCCGCCGACGCCCGCCGCGACGAGCACCAGCAGGAAGAGACCGGAGAGAAAAGTCAGAAACGACTTCACCGCGCCGCCACGCTGCCTCGACCCCATTCCGCACTCCTGAAAAACCCGGCCCGCGGAACCTTAGCCGTCAACGCGGCGAACGACCAGACTTGCGTTCGTGCCGCCGAATCCGAAGGAATTCGACAGCGCGACATTCACCGTCTTTTTGACCGGCGCTTTCGGCGCGAGATTGATTCGCGTTTCAACCGTCGGGTTGTCGAGATTGAGCGTCGGCGGGCAGATGCCGTCCCGAATGGCGAGGATCGAGAAGATCGCCTCCACCGCGCCGGCTGCGCCGAGCAGATGACCGATCGAGGATTTCGTCGACGACATGACAAGCTTTTCGGCGCCGTCGCCGCCGAAGAGGCGCTCAACCGCCTTCAGTTCGATTTCATCGCCAAGGGGCGTCGACGTGCCGTGCGCGTTCACATAATCGATGTCGGACGCGGCGAGCCCGGCGCGAGCGAGCGCCATCTTCATCGCGCGAAAACCGCCCGACCCGTCTTCCGCCGGCGCAGTGATGTGATGCGCATCGCCCGAGAGACCGTAGCCGACAAGCTCGGCGTAGAGTTTCGCGCCGCGCGCTTTCGCCTTCTCATAATCTTCAAGAATGACGACGCCTGCGCCCTCGCCCATCAGAAAACCGTCGCGGTCGCGATCATAGGGACGCGAGGCCGCGGCCGGATTATCGTTGAAGTGGGTGGTCAGCGCCTTGGTCGAACAAAAGCCCGCATAGCCGATCGGGCAGATCGCCGATTCAGCCCCGCCCGCCACCATGACGTCGGCGTCGCCGAGCGCGATGAGCCGCGCCGCGTCGCCGATCGCATGCGCGCCGGTCGCGCAGGCTGTGACCACCGAATGGTTCGGCCCCTTGAGACCGAAGCGGATCGACACCTGGCCGGACACGAGATTGATGAGGCTCGACGTGATGAAGAACGGCGACACGCGGCGCGCGCCCTGTTCGTGAAGAACGAGCGTCTGCTTGGCGATGCCGTCAAGACCGCCGATGCCGGAGCCGATGAGAACGCCCGCGCGTTCGCGCTCTTCTTCCGTCGTAAAGACAAGCCCGCTGTCTTCAATGGCCATCTGGGCGGCGGCCATGCCGAAGATGATGAAGTCTTCAACGCGCCGCTGCTCTTTCGGCGACATGAAGTCGTCGGCGTTGAATGCGTCGGCGCCTGCCGCTGCGCCGCCGGCGTAACCATTCGTACGCGGAACTTCAGCGCCGATCTTGCAGGTGAGATCGGCAGTGTCGAATTTTTCAATGCGTCCCGCGCCGGATTCACCGGCGATCAGACGACGCCAGGTCGCCTCCACGCCGGCGGCGAGAGGCGAGACCATGCCCAGTCCTGTGACAACGACGCGCCGCATGCTGCCGAAACACCCTCCTTGGTTTCAGGGGTTCGCCGCAGGACGGCCGGCGCCGGTCGCGGCGCCGGTCGCGCCTTAGCCTTTTTGTTCCGTGATGAACTTGATCGCGTCGCCGACCGTTTGAATGGTCTCGGCGGCGTCATCGGGAATCTCGACGTCGAACTCTTCTTCGAACGCCATCACCAGCTCGACGATGTCGAGGCTGTCCGCGCCGAGGTCGTCGATGAAGCTCGCTTTCGGCTCGACTTTCGCCGGGTCGACATCAAGATGTTCGACCACGATTTTCTTCACGCGTTCAGCAAGATCAGACATTCGAAAGGCTCCTTCTCGAAATTGCGCCAGCTGCTGAGGATTGGGCGCGCGGGCAGACTAGACAAAGCCGGGCCTCGAAAACCAGATCCAGCGCAGCTGCGATTCCCGGGGGCGATTACGGCAAATTTCCAAATGTTGCAACGCCAAACAGATCGACCCCATTCGGGGCTCACGGAATGGAAAAAGTCAATCAATCCCTGCAGGGGGTCAAATCATCGCCATGCCGCCGTTCACGTGAAGCGTCTGCCCGGTCATGTACCCGGCTTCCTCGCTCGCCAGATAGACGGCTGCGGCGGCGATATCTTCAGATTTCCCCATCTCGCCGGCGGGGATTTTCCCGAGAATCGCGGCCTTCTGGGCGTCGTTGAGAGCGTCCGTCATGGCGGTCGCGATAAAGCCCGGCGCGATGCAGTTCACGGTGACGTTTCTCGACGCAACCTCCTGCGCGAGGCTTTTCGTCATCCCGATCATCCCGGCCTTGGAGGCCGCGTAATTCGCCTGGCCGGCGTTGCCGGTCACCCCTACGACGGAGGTGACGCCGATGATTCGTCCGAAACGCTGTTTCGTCATCGTGCGAAGCGCAGCCTTGGCGAGACGGAAATAGGCGGTGAGATTGATGCGGATGACGTCATCCCACATTTCGGGCTTCATCATCATCATCAACATGTCGCGCGTAACGCCTGCATTCGAAACGACGACATGAAGGCCGCCCATCTGGTCAACCGCCGTTTTCGCCAGCGCATCGACCGCGTCGAGATCGGAAAGATTGCACGGGGCGATATGGACCCGTTCCTTCAAGTCGCCGGCGAGGGCTTCAAGCTTGTCCGCCTTGGTTCCGGAAAGCGTCACCGTCGCGCCCTGCGCGTGGAAGGCGCGCGCAACCGCGCCGCCGATGCCGCCTGTCGCGCCGGTGACGAGCGCGCATTTTCCTGAAAGGTCGAACATTGCAGCTCCTTGATGATCCGTCGTCAGAATTTTACGAACGCGTCGATGTCGCCAGGCTCGCCGACGCTGATGAC
>JAGRED010000328.1 GCA_020446725.1 Parvularculaceae bacterium
CACATGGGCGTCACCGGCATCGGCGGATTTTTCTTTCGTTCTAAAGACCCAGAGGGTTTGCGCGCTTGGTATGCGAAGCATCTCGGCGTCGGCGCTGGCGAATACGGCGTCTGGGAGACGCAGTCGGGTCCGAGCGTCTTTTCGCCTTTCGCTGCAAATTCGGATTATTTCGCGGCCGACAAGCAATGGATGCTGAATCTGCGCGTCGATGATCTCGACGGCCTGTGCGCGAAACTTCAGGAGGCGGGCATCGAAGTTATCACGAAGCCCGAATGGAACATGCCCGGTGTCGGGCGCTTCGCCCGCATTCACGATCCCGAAGCGAACGCGATAGAACTCTGGGAACCTGAGACGTCCGAATAGCGGTAAACGCTTCGGCAGGCGATCAACCTGCGGCGATTTCGGCAAGCAGCCCCAACACCTTGCGGCACCCCGCAAGGCGCGTTTTTTCATCCGGCCAACTCTGCTGGAAGACGAGTTTCTGATCGGGGCGCAGCTTCACCTCGAAATGCGATTCTGAGATGAATTTGACGAGACCGGCGGGATTGGCGAACTGATCGTTGCGGAAAGCGACGACGGCGCCCTTGGGGCCGGCATCGATCTTGCCGACGCCGGCGCGACGGCATTGCTCCTTGATCTGCACGATCTGAAGGAGATGTTCGACCTCACGCGGCAATCTTCCGAAGCGGTCGACGAGCTCGGCGGCGAAGGCCTGGATATCCGTCTCCTCGCGCAGATCGCCCAGCCGGCGATAAAGCCCCATGCGAACGTTCAGGTCTTCGACATAATCCTCAGGGATCAGAACGGCCGTGCCGATATTGATTTGCGGCGACCATTGATCGTCGGACCGCGCATCGCCTTCGCGCAGTTCCGCGACAGCTTCCTCCAGCATGTGCTGGTAAAGCTCGACGCCGACTTCTTTCACCTGCCCTGACTGCTCCTCGCCGAGCAGATTGCCGGCGCCCCTGATGTCGAGGTCGTGGCTTGCGAGGGTGAACCCGGCGCCGAGCGTGTCGAGCGACTGCATGACTTTCAGCCGCCTTTCGGCCGCCGGCGTCAGCGTCTTGCGCGGCGATGTCGTCAGATAGGCGTAGGCGCGCAGTTTCGATCGCCCGACGCGTCCGCGCAGCTGATAGAGCTGGGCGAGACCGAAACGGTCCGCATGATGAATGATCAACGTATTGGCGGTCGGGATATCGAGCCCCGATTCAACGATTGTCGTCGAGACAAGCACGTCGAATTTGCCGTCGTAAAAGGCGTTCATGATGTCTTCGAGTTCCCCGCCCGCCATCTGGCCGTGCGCAATCTTGAAGCGCACTTCCGGAACGCTCTCGGTCAAGAATTCAGCGACGCCGTCGAGATCGGCGATGCGCGGGGCGACATAGAAACTCTGCCCGCCGCGATAGTGCTCTCGCAAAATCATCTCGCGTGCGACGACGGGGTCGAAGGGACCGACGCTTGTCCTGACGGCCAAGCGGTCAATCGGCGGCGTCGAGATCAACGACAGATCGCGAATGCCGCTCATCGCCAGCTGCAAGGTGCGCGGGATCGGCGTCGCCGTGAGCGTCAGAACGTGGGTGTCCGCCCGGAACTCTTTCAGTCGTTCCTTGTGCTTGACGCCGAAATGCTGCTCCTCATCAACGATGACCATGCCGAGATCGCGGAAGCTTATCGTTTTGGCGAGCAGCGCATGCGTGCCGACGACGACATCGACCGACCCGTCGGTCAGCCCCGCTTTCACCTTTGAGGCGTCGCTCGCGCTGACGAGGCGCGACAAGCCGCCGACGCGGATCGGGAAGCCTTTGAAGCGCTCGCTGAAATTCTTCAGATGCTGGCGCGCAAGCAGCGTCGTCGGGGCGATCACCGCCACCTGGCGACCCGTCATCGCAACGATAAACGCCGCGCGCAGCGCGACTTCCGTTTTTCCAAAGCCGACATCGCCGCAGATAAGACGGTCCATCGGCCGGCCCCGCGCCAAATCCTCGATAACGTCCGCGATTGCGTTTTCCTGGTCTTCGGTTTCCGCGTAGGGAAAACGCGAACAGAATTCATCGAAGACGCCTTGCTGCGGCGAGACGCTGTCCGTCGTTTTCATCTCGCGCTTGGCGGCGATCGCGATCAGCTGCTCCGCGAGCATTTTGACGCGCGCCTTGATGCGCGCCTTGCGGCTCTGCCAGCCTGCGCCGCCTAGCCGATCGAGTTGCGCATTAGGGTCGTCCGACCCGAAGCGTGACAGAAGGTCGATGTTTTCAACGGGAAGGAAAAGCTTGTCGCCGCCGGCGTATTCAAGCTGCAGGCAATCATGCGGCGCGCCCTGGATGTCGAGCGTCTTCAGCCCCGCATAACGCGCGACGCCGTGATCGACATGCACGATAAGATCGCCGACGAGGAGACTTGAGGCTTCGGTGAGGAAATTCTCGGCGCGCTTGCGTCGTCCGCGCCGAACGAGGCGGTCTCCGAGAATATCCTGTTCGGAAATGAACGCGGCCTCTCGGGTGAGGAACCCCGTCTCAAGACCGAGAAGAACCGTCGATACGCGCGCGCGCGCCTCATTCGCCGCCTGCCAGTTTTCAAAATGGACGACATCGTCAATGCCGTGTTCGCCCAACACGGCGCGCATGCGATCGGCTGAACCGTCCGTCCAGCATGCGATAAAGACGCGCCGGCGTTCCCGAATGAGGTCGTCGACATGTTCGCGCAAGGCGTCGAAGACATTGACCTTTTCGGCGGCGCGTTCGGCGGCGAATGTGCGCCCCACTTTCGCGCCGTAGGAAAAGGCGCGCTTGCCGTCCGGCGGCGAGAACGGCGTCAACCGGCGCACTGGAACCGCGGCGAGGCGCGCGTTCCATTCCTCTTCCGGCAGATAGCTCGCCGAGGGCTTTAGCGGCCGATAGGAGGGCGCCGCGAATTCTGAATTTTTCGGTTTCGGCGCAGCGAGATCTTCGGCCCGCGCGCTATAATAATCTTCGATCGACGCAAACCGGTCATGCGCCGCCTCATCGACGAGATGTTCGAGAAGGAACAAGGCGCCGCCTGCGAAATCGAAGAGCGTGTTCGTCTCTTCGTAAAAGAGCGGCAGCCAGTGCTCCATGCCCGAATGCTTCCGTCCCTCGCTGACGGCCGCATAGACAGGATCATCGCTCGCCGCGCCGAATTCCGCGCGAAAGGCGGCGCGAAAGCGCGCAATCGTCTCCTCGGTCATCAGCACTTCGGTCGCCGCCGAAAGGCTGAAATCGACAAGCTGGCGCGTCGTCAGCTGGGTGACGGGATCAAAAGCGCGGATCGATTCAAGACTGTCGCCGAAGAAATCGAGGCGGATCGGTTCATCGGCCCCTGGTGGAAAGAGATCGACAAGACCGCCGCGCACTGCGAATTCGCCCGCCTCGCGCACGGTCGAGGCGCGCGCATACCCGTTGGCGACGAGATAGGCGATGAGGCGATCCATCGAGACCGTCTCGCCGGGCTTCGCGCGAAAGGCCGAATGTTCGACAAGGCTTTTCGGCGGCGTGCGCTGTGTCGCCGCATTGACGGTCGTGACCAGAATAAGCGGGGCGCCGGCTTTCGCCTGAGCAAGGACGGACAAGGTCGCCAAGCGCGCGGCCGACACCGCCGACGAAGGCGAGACGCGGTCATAGGGAAGGCAATCCCAGGCGGGATAATCTAGGCGTGCGATCTCGGGCGCGAAAAACTGCAGCGCATTCGACATGTCGGCGGCGCGCGCCGCATCGCGCGCAATGTAGATGACAAGCCCGCGGCGCGCCTTCGCCGCCTCGGCGAGCGCCATCGCGTCCGCCCCATCCGGCGCGTCATAGACAGGAAAACTCGCGTCCGAGGTCCATCCCTCCTCGGGCGACATCGCCTGAACGCCGGAAACGAGCGCCATCGAAAAACCTCAACCCCAATAGTCAAATGCGCGGCCGCCAGATTTGACGGTCGCGTTCAAGGAAGGCGACAGCTAGCCCGTCGCCGTCGCCGTCGCAAGCCTTCAGCCTTCGCGGATTTTCGCCGCCGCGTCGAAGGCCCGCATGCGTTTGAGGATTGCCGGGTCGATTTCTTCCGGCGCAGCCCGGTCGCCCGCGATCCAGGCGTAAAGATCATGGTCATTGCAAGCGAGGATTGCTTCGAAGGCGTCGAGTTCCGCCGCATCCATATCGGGCAACGCCGCATCCGCGAAACCGCCGATCAGAATGTCCGCCTCTTTAAAACCCCGATATCGCGCGCGGTGACGCAGCCTTTTGCGACGGGTCTCGATCGTTTCAGCGGACATGGGCGATCCTTTTTCATCGGCTTAGACAAAAGGGAAAAACCGCCGGATAATCAAGGCCGATGCGTCCGACTGTTCTCAATCCGCTGTTCGCCGACGTCACCGCGCTGAAAGGCGTCGGCCCGCGCCTCGCCGCGCTTGTGCAGAAGGCGGCGGGGCCGCGCATCGTCGATGTTCTGTTCACGCGCCCGCACGGGCTGATCGACCGCAGCCGCCGGCCGACCATCGCTGACGCGGAAATCGGCTCGATCAACACGATGGAAGTCACCGTCGACAAGCACCATCCGGCGCCGGTCAAACGCGCGCCTTATAAAATCATCTGCTCGGACGAGACTGGGTTCATCACGCTCGTGTTTTTTCATGCGCGCGCCGATTACCTTATCAAGACGCTGCCGGAAGGGTCGAAACGCATAATCTCCGGACGGGTCGAGGATTACGGCGGCGCACGGCAAATGACGCATCCCGACCATGTCGTCGATCCGGCGGTCGACGGCGGTCTGCCGCTGTTTGAGCCGGTCTACCCGTTAACGGCGGGCCTGCCCGCCTCGGTCATGCGCAAGGCCGCGCAAGGCGCGATCGAGCGCCTGCCGACGCTTGACGAATGGCAGGTGCCGGCGTGGATCGCGAAGAACAAATATCCGTCTTTCGGCGACGCGCTGCGGCGCTTGCATGCGCCGCAATCGCCGGCCGATCTTTCGCCGTCTGCGCCGGCGCTCCTTCGCCTCGCCTATGACGAACTGCTCGCCAACCAGCTCGCACTCTCCCTCATCCGCAAGGCGCGAAAGAAAGCCGCCGGGCGGGCGTTCGTTGCGCGCGGCGCGTTGAAAGCGAAGGCTATCGCCGCCCTGCCCTTCAAACTCACGCGCGCGCAGGAAGAGGCGCTCGCCGAAATCGAAACAGACCTCGCATCGGCTGACCGCATGGTGCGGCTTATTCAGGGCGACGTCGGCTCGGGTAAAACAATCGTCGCCTTTCTCGCCGCGACGCGCGCAATTGACGCGGGCGCGCAGGCGACGCTTCTCGCGCCGACGGAAATTCTCGCCCGCCAACATCTCGAAACGCTGGCGCCGATTGCGGAAAAGGCGGGCGTCATCATCGACATCCTGACCGGACGCGACAAGGGCGCAGCGCGCGCGGATAAACTTGCGCGTCTCAAAGAAGGCGCGATCAATCTCCTCATCGGCACGCATGCGCTCATCCAGGAGGATGTCGCCTTCGCCGATCTCGGTCTCGTCATCATCGATGAACAGCACCGTTTCGGCGTTCAGCAGCGCGCAGCGCTCTCTGCGAAAGGCTGGCGCGCGGACCTCCTGGTCATGACGGCGACGCCGATCCCGCGAACGCTCTCGCTCACCGTCTATGGCGACATGGACGCAACGGCGATCCGGGAAAAACCGCCCGGCCGCAAACCGGTTGAAACCCGCGCGGCGCCGATCGAACGCATCGAGGAAGTTGTCGATGCGGTCTCGCGCGTCATTGCGCGCGGCGAGCAAGTATACTGGGTCTGCCCGCTGGTTGAGGAATCGGAGCTGCTCGACCTGACCGCAGCGGACGAACGCTTCCGCCATCTCCATTCGATATTCGGCGACAAGGTCGGTCTCGTTCACGGAAAAATGCCGGCCGCTGAAAAAGACGCGGTCATGGAACGCTTTCACCGCGGCGCGCTCCTGCTTCTCATCGCAACGACCGTCATCGAAGTCGGCGTCAACGCGCCGAACGCCGTCGTCATGGTCATCGAACATGCGGAACGCTTCGGCCTCGCCCAGCTTCATCAATTGCGCGGGCGCGTCGGGCGCGGCGACAAGCCGGCGTCATGCCTCCTTCTCTATAAGGGGCCGCTCGGCGAGACAGCGGCGGCGCGCCTTAAAATCCTGCGCGAAACGGAAGACGGGTTTCGCATCGCCGAGGAGGATTTACGCCTGCGCGGCGCAGGCGACCTGCTGGGAGCCGCGCAATCGGGGTTCCCGCGCCTTCACTTCGCGGATTACGCCGCCCATGGGGATCTGCTTCTCGCCGCGCGCGATGACGCTGCGCTTATCGTTCAAAAAGACCCGGACCTGAAAACGCCGCGCGGGGAAGCGCTGAGAACGCTGCTCTATCTGTTTAGCCGCGACAGCGCGATCAAGCTTTTGCGGGCTGGATAGAGCTACGCGTCGCTCTTGCGGTTCGCGAAACGCGACAGGATGCTGCGTCGCTCTTGCGCGGCTTCTTCCGCCATTTTTTCAAGCTTCTTCACCGCGTCTTCCGGCGCGGTGAATTCCGGCACGACGAGCCCCATCGAGAAGACGAGTTTCGCCGCATCCTCAATCGACATCGAAAGCGGCGTTAAATCCCCGCGCGGCAAATAGATCAGGAAGCCTGACGTCGGGTTGGGCACCGTCGGTACGAAAACGCTTACAAACGGCTCCTTGCCGCCTGTCAGGCGATAGTCGATCTCTCCGGCGCTCTCGCCGACGACGAAGGCGATCGCCCACAAGCCCTTGCGCGGATATTCGATGAGGCCGACTTCCTTGAACGAGCGCGCCGATTTCTGCAGCGCGGTTTCAAAGACGTTCTTGAAAAAGCGGTGCAGGTTGCGGACCACCGGCATCGAATCGAGGATCTTTTCGCCGGTCCGAATGAGCGTCTGTCCGACGAGGTTCTTGGCGAACGCGCCGAGGACGATAAGCCCTGCGATTGCCACGATAAGGCCGAAGCCCGGGATCGCCTGGGTGATCGTTTCAATGCGGCTGTCGCCGGCGGGCAGGATGTTGCGCACGAAAAGGTCGAGCTTGCGCATCGGCCCGGTGACGAACCAGTAGACGATATAGGCGGTGATCGCGAGCGGCGCGGCGACGACGACGCCGGCGATAAAGCTCGTACGAAGCCCTGACAGCAATGTGGATTTACGCGGCCGGATCAGCGGCGTTTCCAGCGCCGGCTTCTCGCCGCCGCCCTCACCTGGTGAATTTCCCTCGTCGCTCATGGTCCCAATTCCGGCTTCCGGAGCCGATTTTCGTTCAAAGCCCTTACCAAAGCTTCCAACGCGCTAGCAATCGACCTTTTGTCATCCTTGCCGTTTATCAATGGGTTGTGACCCTTTATGGTCGGATTTCCGACGACAGGGCGGCGCGTTGATGACGAGAAATACCTGGCGACTGGCTGGCTACGGCGCAATAGGCCTCGCTGGGGTTCTTGCGGCCGCCTTCATCATAATTTTTCAGGACGGCATCGTCCGGTTCTTCGCAACGCCGCGCGCACCCTTCCAGACCGTCACGCCGCCGCCGCCGCCGGAATACGCCGCGCGCGGCGCATGGCTAGTCTGGCCGGACGGTTCGAAACGTCTTCCCGCGGACGCCTTCTACGTTCATTCGACGACCTATTACCGCCGCCAGGCGTGGAACGCGCCGATCAATGATGAGAACGCCGACGAGAGACGGCGCATGATCGCCGCACCGAACGAGGCAGGCCCCTTTCTTCCCGTCGCCAACATCTACGGGCCGCGCTATCGCGAGACGACGCTCTATTCGCTCTTCACCCACAAATATGACGGGCTCGCCGCGCGCCGGCTCGCCTTTGACGATATCCGCCGCGCCTTCGAACAGTTTCTCGCCGCGCGCGACCCGGCGCGGCCGATCATCCTTGTCGGCTACGGCCAGGGCGGGCTTCATGTGCTTGGTCTGCTCAGTGAATATTTTCAGGGCGAGATCAATCCGCTGCGCAGAAAACTTGTCGCCGCCTATGTGATCGGCGCGTCGGCGCCGGCCGAATATCTTGCCGCGCTCAACCCGGCGATACCCGTATGCGACGCGCCGGACGCCGTTCGGTGCGTCGTCTCCTATGTCGATCTTGAACCCCGCTTCGATGAGGAAATGGACCGCGTCCGCGCCCGTTCGCTCGCCTGGGAAACCGGCGCCGGGCTGAAATCCATCCGGAGCGACAACCTCGTCTGCGTCAATCCGCTGACCTGGCGCGCCGATGACGCCTATGCGCCCGCCGATGACAATGTCGGCGCAGCCTCGGCGACCGGCATCGCATACGGCAAGCCGCCGCCGCCGATCGCCCGCGCCGTGGGAGCGCGCTGCGAGCGGGGCATTCTGATCGTCGATACGCCCAAGCGGCGG
>JAGRED010000329.1 GCA_020446725.1 Parvularculaceae bacterium
AAGAAATTATCCTCAAACGGCTGAGTAATCGAAAATTGGATGCCGAAAAATTGCGGCATCGAAGAACCCGGCCGCTTCCGCCGGGCTCTGATTGACACGATATTGCGTATCGTATCTGCTTTCGCGCGCTATTCCGATTTGAAGAGCGGAGGATAGGTCGCGGCGATGTTGAAGATTGGACCCCTGGCGGTAATTTCCAGTCTGGCGGTTGCGAGCGTCGGCGGCGCTGCGACCTTGTTTGCGCTGAATGGCGGGCCGGAAAACCGAACCGAAGCCGGAGCCGTCGAAAGCCGCGAAACGCCGCCGCCGACTGCGAGCGACGGCGATCCGGGGCGCATTGTCGTCGCTGAAGCGGCGCCGGACTCTGACGAGCGCGCGCCGGCTGCGGCCCCTGCCAGCCTCGATTTTTCGATCGGCTCGGTCGACGATTTGCGAAGGGCGCAACTCTCGCCGCTGATCGACAAGATCGAAAGCGTCGAAGGCGTCGCCGAAGATACGAAAGTCTGGGTTGCCGAGGCGGATGTCGCTAGCGCGCCGGGCGCTGAAACCTTTTATCACGTCAAGGGGCCGCTCACCTGCGGGCGCATCGGGTGCGAGCTCATCGTCATCAGCGCGTCGGGAAGCGTCCTTCTCGAAACGATCGGCGAAGACGTTTCCGCGCCGGCGATCGACACGCTTGTCGTCAATCAGGGATCGGGAACAGCCGTCGTCTGGGTGTTCGACGGGGCGGAGTTCGTCGAAAAGCGGTAAGCAGCGCTTGAAAACCGATGCGGCGAAACCCGCTCCGGTTGTTTAAGTTGACTCTGCGGAGGCGTTGATTTCTCATTGCGATGCGCATCCTGCGTAGGGGAGGAGAGTTGTTCCATGCGCTCCACGTGTTCAATCTCGAAAATCGCCGCCTCATGTATCGCTGCGGGCGCCGCCTCGATGATGGCGGCGTTCATTGCCCCGGCTTTGGCGCAAACCGCGGCCGATCAAACCGCCGCGCGTTCCAAATATGCGACATCGACCAATCGCGCAGTCGGCGTAGAGGGGCGTCTGAAAGACGTTTACTGGTCGACGGCGCCGTCGTCCGAGGGGTATCTCGCCGAAATGAAAATGGCGCGGGAGGCGGGCCGACTATTGAAGGCGCCCGGCGCGATGAAGCGCACCAAAGTCTGGATGGCGCGCGCCGATGTCTGCAATCTGCCCGGCGATGAAATCCTGATGCAAATCAGGGGACCGCTGACCTGCGGATCGCTCGGCTGCGAAATGGCGGTCCTCAGCGATGCGGACGGCGCGCCGCGCGTCCTCTTGCGCACCGTCGGCGATACGATCGACGCGCCGGTCATCGACGGGCTTGTCATTAATCGCGGGGCGAAAAACCAGCGCGTCTGGCGGTATGAAAAAGACAAATCATTCCGTGAACTGAAATTGCGATAAAAGGACGATAGGAGCGTATCGTGTCCCGTCATCTCCTGAAAATATCCGCGGTCGCAATTTTATCGGCGATGCTTGCCGCGTGCGGAACAACGTCATCGCCGCCGCCGCCTCCGCCTCCAACCCCGCCTGCGCCGGGCTTTGTCGGCGACATCAATGATTTTTACGCCGCGCTTGCGCAGCGCGAATCGGGCGGCAACGCCGGGGTGGAAAACACGTTCGGCTATCTCGGCCTCTACCAGATGGGCGAGCCGGCGATGATGGACGCGACGTGGTATGACGAAACGGCGCCGAACGAGACCTCGCGCAATGACTGGATCGGCGCCTGGCTGAGCCGCGCGCAGGCGCAGGGCGTCACTTCGAAGGCGTCCTACCTTGCAAAGCCTGCGGCGCAGGACGTCGCGGTACGCCGGTATCATAACCGGGTTGCGGGTTATATTTCGGCGCTCGGCCTGCTCGATTATGAAGGCCAGACCGTCAACGGCATCGTCATCACACGCTCCGGACTGCTCGCGGCCTGTCATCTGCTCGGCTGCGGAACGGTGAGGGATTATCTTGAATCGCCGGGCGGCGGCACGCCGGCGGACGCTTATGGTACGACGATCGAGGAATATCTCAGCCTCTTTGCGAATTACGAAACCGCATTCTAGAGCCCAATCCGATCTGATCGCATCAGATCGTCGGCTCTGGATACTTGAATGGTCGCGTTTCCTGCGTCCAACCGAATTCCACTTGGCCGGAAAACGCTCTAGCGACCGCGATCTCTCGCCGGCGCGCTAAAACGGCGCGCCGAGCGCCTTGCAGAGGAATTTCATCAGCGGCGCCGCATCCGTCATCGCAGCCGCGACGGCATCCGGAAAGGACGCGCTCTGCGCTTCCTTTTGCGTTCCTTCCTGCATCGCGAAAAAGCTTTTGCGCTTGAGGTCGTCAATGTTGGGGTCTTCCGCGTCAAAGCCGCGCGGCGGGCGCGTCAACTGATCGCCCCTTATGGTCTTGAAGCGTTTCCTGAACGCGGCGCCCGTCGTCGCTTTTTTCCAGGCGGCGCTGTCATCGCGGATCGCTTCGCGGACGGCGAGCAAGGCGTCGGAAGGCGGCATCCAGATTCCGCCGCCGTAAAAAACCTCGCCCGGCGCGATATGCACATAAAATCCGGGCGCATGCGCATCCTTGCCGCGCGCGTGACGAAACTGAACCCCGCCATGCGTCTTGTAGGGCGTCTTGTCCTTTGAAAAGCGAACGTCCTTGTAGATGCGGAATATGGACCCGCCATTCAGGCGCGGATCGGCGACGAAATGTTTCGACACTTTCTTGAGGCGCGGTCCCATCGCCTCGACGAAGGCGACGAGCGGCTCCTGCACGTCGCGCCGGAAACGCGGCTTGTTATCCTCGAACCATTCGCGGTTGTTGTTCGAAGCCAGCTCCTTGAAGAATTTGAAATAGCCGGCCGGCAGTCCCTCAAAGCTCATCGACATTCTCCGCGTCACATCTCGCCGCCGAAGACGGGCCGTCGTCAGCGGTTTCGACAAAGCGCGGCGCGGAGGCGTCTGTCAAACGCTATGTTGGATAGGGCGCGCAAGGCGTTGATCCGCGGGTCTTATCCGAACACCACGCATCGCCGGGACGGCGGCCTGTTCTTATCCGCGCGGGTTTAGTAGGATCGGCGCGTCATCAACGGGGAGAAATCAGATGGCCTATCTCAAAACGATCGCCCTTGCCGCCGTCGCCGCGCTCGCTGTCGCCTGCAAAAACGGCGCGAGCGATGTCGGCGATGTCGCCGCTTGTCCCGCGACGAACCCGCGCGATCCGGGCGCGTGGATCGACAAGATGCCGGGGATGAATGACAACCCGACGCTTCATTTGACGCTCAAATTCGACACGCCCAATGACGGCGACGAATACGCGCTTGTCTTTACGGGCGCCGACAAATCCATTCCGCCGACATACCATTATCGTCTTGACCGGACGAAAACCGGCAATCTGACGGTGGTGACGGAATATGCGCTTCACCACACGGAGCCGCATTTCGCTCAGCCTTCTCTGCGCGGGGTGAAGATAAGCTGCGGCGGCAAGCCGTTTTACGAATTCACGAAGGTCGAAGAAACGCAGTGACGAAAAAGGCGCGGAACGCCGGGTGAGCCCGTCCGGCGATCCGCGCTTGACTGCGCCCGTGTTAGAGCGGATGATCCGCCCCATGATCAATCGTTTCATCCAACGCCGACAGCAACAGGCGCGCCGACAGGCGGCCTCGGTGCGGCGTTGCGGTGCGACGATGGCGGCGGAATTCTGATCTAGACCTTTCCGCCGGGATCATCCCCCAAAACCTGAACGAGACCCCGCCGACAATCCGTCCGCGGGGTTTTTCCTATTTGGAGTTATGACATGGATCATTCGATCTTTCTGAAAGCTGTCGGCGTCGGCCTTGCGGTCGCGGCGCCCGTCGGCCCGATGAGCCTTCTTTGCATGCGGACGACCTTGCTGCGGGGCTGGCGAAGCGGCCTCGCGATCGGCGCGGGCGTTGCGACGGGCGATGCGATCTTTGCGGCGATCGCCGCGCTCGGGCTCGCCGGGCTATCCGCCTTCATGCTCGCGCATGAAAAGCCGCTGCATCTCGCGGCGGGGCTCTTTCTGCTCTGGCTCGGCCTCACGGCGTTCCGTCGCAAGGCGGGGGAGGGCGAGGCGCGCGCCGTCGCGCATCGGAGCGTCTTTCGCGACTTTGCGACGTCGGCCCTTCTTACGCTGACCAATCCGCCGACGATCATCATGTTCGCGGCGATCTTCACCGCGCTCGCGCCGGCGGGCGCGTTCACGCTCGCCGGCGCCGCGATGACGACGCTTGGCGTCCTCGCCGGCTCGTTCGTCTGGTGGATCGGCGTCGTCGCCGCACTCTCGCTTTTCCGGCGCGCCATCGGCGCGCGGGCCCGGCTCTGGATCGACCGTGCGTCGGGGGCGATCCTCGCCGCGCTCGGCCTTGGCGAGATTTATCGCGGCGTCAGGTGAGGCGCGGCGCTCTCTCTCAATGGATTTCGCTGCGCTGCGCGGCGAGGTCCGTTTTGACGGCGCTCATCAGGTCGAGGAATGCGGGGTCGTCGTTCAGTTGCCCGAAGAGGCCGCGATTGTCGTCAATCGCGAGGTGAACGCAGTGGCGGCAGATCGCGGTTTTCGGCGTGCGCCAGCCCTGGCGCACCATGTCCCTGATCGTGTTCAGCGCCTTTTCCCTGTCGCCGACCGCAAGCTGGAGGCTGGCGAGGATCGATTGATCCCAATAAGGACGATATTCGCCGGAAAGCCCCTCAAGCTCCGTTCGATAGGCGTCGGCGAGCGCGCGCGCGCCGCTTCGATCGCCAAGACGCGCCGCCGCGATGGCGACGCAGGCGCCGGCGAGCGTCATGGCGGCGTCGTCGCCGAGAATGCGCACATTATAGGCTTGCGCCTCCGAACAGTTTTTATGCGCGCCGGCGAAATCGGACAGGTAGATCCGCAGGAAGCCCGCCGCCATCAGCGGATCGGCGCGTTTCGCCTCGCGCATTTCGTGACTGAGAAGACCGTCGAGCGAGCGGAGCGCGCCTTCGACGTCGCCGCTGACAATCTGCCGCTTATAGGCGCGCCAGGCAGGGTCAAGATGGGAAAGCTCGCCGTCGCGCTCGATCGCGACATTGGCCTCGTTCTGCATGTCGAGATTTGAAAAGGCGATGCTCTCAAGGCGCGCGTTGAGAACGATCGGCTCAATTTCATCCGCCGTCCTGGTATGGTTCAGCATTGTCACGAGATCGCCGTCGGCGAGCGCCAGCGAGGCGCGCATGCGATGCGCGAACGACCAGTCGGGCTTCTTTTCGAGAATCCGGTCGAGATCGGCGCGCGCTTCATTGCGGCGGCCGACGAAGATGAGCGCCGAAATGCGATTGCCGAGAGCGTCGAGATAATCCGGGCTGATCGCGAGCGCCTTGTCGGCGAAGGTGATCGCCTCGTCATAGTCGCCGAGCTGGATGAGGACGCTCGTCATCCACTTGATCGCGCGCACATTGCCCGGATCAAGATCGATGGCGCGCGCGAAGGCTTCTCTCGCCCGGCGCAGCCGATCAGCGTCGACCCTGTACACATATTCAACGAGCCCGCTGGCGAAATACGCTTCCGAGTTCTCGCCGAGCAGGGTGAACGCCCGCTTGATCGCATCGCGCGCCTCTTCCGCGTGACGATCGCTCCTGTCTTCGAGGCGGTCGATGCTGGCGAGCGCATAGGCGAGCTGCGCAAAGGCGTCGCCATTGTCAGGCTCCGCCTCGGCGACGCTTCTCAAAAGCTCGCTCGCCTTCTCGAAATCCGCCATGAGGGCCGCATCGGACGTCAGACCGAGCGCGATGAGATAGGCCTTGCTTTGCCGGCGGACTTCCTTTTCAGGGCTGTCGGCGCCGGTGATTTTCGAGACGACTGCGTTGACGACGTTCTGCATCACGGCAAAATCGACGTCGGCGAGCTCGACCTGCTCTATCGCTTCGATTGTCGCTTTCGTCTTCGCATCGACAAGCTTCACGTTGAAAACGAGATCGGGGCCGATCCGCGTGACGAGCCCGTCGAGAACATAGTCGACGTCAAGTTCGTCAATATAGCGTTCAAGCTCGCGATCGTTTCCGGCGCCCGGAAAATCATAGCCTTTTGTCTGGACGCCGGATGCGCGAAGGCTGCGCTCAAGCGTCGCCGCCATGCCTTGCGAAAGCCATTGAAGATCCGGGTTGTCGCCGCTGACCTTGAAAGGCGGCACGGCGATGTCGGCGTCGGCGCCGCCTTTCAGATGCGGCGTATTGCGGTTCGACGAAAAAACCAGCGGCGCCGCGATGGCGACAAGCGCCGCCAGCGCCGCCGCGGCGATCGCGCGGTGCGTGCGTACGCCGCCAAGCAACCGCGTCAACCGCGATGCGGCAGGCGCCGCCGCGATGCGGTTCGCTTCACCCACGGGCGGATCATGTTGAACCCGCGGGCTTTCGCCGTTCTCAATCGTTTTTCTGATCGCCGCGATCAGCATCCGGAATGTCGCCGACGCCGGCTCGCCGTTCCAGCCGTCGAGCGACATGGTCTGAATTTGCCTGAACCCGATTGGCGGACGCGCCTGATCGAAGCTGACCGGCACGAGATTGCCCTGATCGCGGCCGACCATCGCCTCGTCGGCGACCCACATCGAATTGATCGAGTTCGGCGTCCAAAGAACAAGGATCACAGACGTCGATCGCAAGACGCTTTCGGTCTCGGCGGAATAGCGCACGCCGGGAATAAGTTGCTGATCCCACCAGACGCTGAAGCCTTCCGCCTCGAGCGAGGTCGCGACGAGACGCGCCCGTTCGATATCCTCGCGGCAGTAGGATAGGAAAATGTCCGCCATCGCGCCTGCTATCGCCTTCCCCGGCCGCAAACTATCAGTATCGGGCGAAAATCGAAATCTTGCGCACTGCACAGATTGCAGCGCCCGCGCCCATCTCGCGCCTGCCGTCTCGCTGATGCGCGTTTTCGGCGCGCATTCGCCGGTTTGCCCGCGCCGCGTGCGCCCGGACGAGCGACCCCGCGGGGGCGATCATGCCCCGATCAACGCTGCGGCGCGGTGAACTTTATCACAGCATGCGCAATAAAAGCGTCCGCCGATGCGCCGTTGACGGACGGATCGGAACCGTCAATGCTCAACCTGCGGAAGAGCAGCCTCTAGTCGGCCGCTGGGGAAGGAAGCCGGGGGGCGCGAATGATCCTTCGACGTGTCATCGAGCACGTGAAGAAGCAGGAATGGACCGCGGTCTTTCTTGACTTCGTCATTGTCGTTTTCGGCGTGTTCATCGGCATTCAGGTATCGAACTGGAACGCGGCGCGCGTCGATCGCGAGCGCTCCGAAGACTATCTGTCGCGCATTCAGACAGACCTTGAGAGCGACATGCACGACCTGCAACAGCACAAAAGTGTGTGGGAACGGGTCGCCGCTGAAGGATACGCCGCCATAGAATTCGCCGAAACCGGCGACAGGGGCGTCGCGACGGATTGGGAAATTCTGCGATCGTTTCTCCATGCAAGCCAGTCATGGACGTTCAATTTTGTCGACACCACCTATTCGGAATTGCGCAGCGCCGGCGAGCTGGGCCTGATCGCCGATGCGGATTTGCAAAGCGCGCTCGCCGATTATTATGTCGCCATCATCGCGCGCCGCGGCGGCGGCGGCCATTACAGCCTGATGCCGGAATATCGCGAAATGGTTCGCGGCCGCATGCGATCCGACATCATGCGCTATTACTGGCGGGAATGTTTCCGGCAGGCCGCGGGCGTGCAGGACTTTATCGATTGCCCGCCGCCGCCGGACGTTTCGAACATCGGCGAGGTTCTTGAGCGTTTGATCGCCGACGCCGCGCTTGTCGACGCTCTTCGCTATTGGGTGGATACGCAGTCCGTCGCGACGGAGCTTGCAGAGTTTGATCTCGGCCGCGCGCGCGCCCTGATAGATCGTGTCGAGGCGAAGAAATGATCCTCCGCCGCGTCATTGTACACGTCAAAGAACAGAACTGGACGGCGGTCTTTCTCGACTTCGTCATCGTCGTCATGGGCGTTTTCATCGGGATTCAGGTGAGCAACTGGAACGCCGCTCGCGCCGACAACGCCAGAGAAAGAGAACTGCTAGCGGAGCTCAAAATCGAAATCAGCGAATCAGTGAGACACGCAGAATATCTGAACAAATTTCATGCCAATGTTCATGCGGCAGCGAAACGGTCCATCGAATTTTTGGATGGTGGCGGTGATTGCGGCGATGCCTGCTGGCCTGTGCTTGCCGATTTTTTCCACGCTTCTCAGTGGCAGCCTGTCAATGTCGACCGAACGACCTTTGACGAGATGCGGCGACAGGGGTTGCCGCGATCGCGAGAAATCGTCTCTCTCGTTGAGACCTATCTGTCGCAGAATTACATCACGATGATCGTCCTTGCAGATCCTCCAGCCTATCGGGAGCATGTGCGCGGATTAATCCCGGCCGCTGCGCACGAAGCTTACTGGACGACTTGCTACGATCTGACGGACGGAATTGAGACCATCAATTTCGATAACTGTCCCCCCGCACTCTCAAATGCGGCTGCTGCGCAAGCCGTGGAAGCCATCATCCGGCATTCTGACACAAGAAGATACCTGACGTTCTGGTTCAGCGAAATCACGCCGACCGCCGGCGAGCTCGACGACCAAAACGACGCTGCAATGCGCGCCATCGCGGCGATTGACGCCGAACTGGAGCGCCGCAAATGATCCTCCGCCGCGTCATTGAACACGTCAAAGAACAGAACTGGACCGCAGTTGCGCTCGACTTCGTCATCGTCGTCATGGGCGTTTTCATCGGCATTCAGGTCGCGAACTGGAATGCGGGGCGCGCCGAGCGCGCCCAGCTAGACCAGCAATTGACGAGCCTACGCATCGAGATGCTGGACAATCAGGCGCATTTCAGTTCGTTTCGCGCCGAGCTGGTGCAGCAGATGGACGATGTTAATGTGTTGAGGGTGGCGCTCAAATCTGATCCGCCCGCCATCTCCAGCGACGATTTCGATGCAAAACTTCTGAACGTGCAGCGCATCAAGATTTTTTCGCCGGATTTGACAGCGCTGAAAGAGCTAGCTGAGACGGGCGGCCTGCGGCGGATCTCCGGCACAAAAATCAGAACTGCGATTGGCGACTGGCAACGTGAGCTAGACAACGTCAATCGAAATTACGAAGACGCTCTGCGGCAACGAGATGGGGTCTTGAACCCGTTCATGATGGAAAACATCGCCTACGGGCCTTTGCTTGAGCAGTCTTACATTGTGGGAGGCGGCGTCACCGACTCTAAATTTCGAAATGACGTTGCGGCGCTTGCTGAAAGCCGGGGAGTCGACAACCAGCTGGCGTATCGATACGGCATTACGGGCTCCACCGTCTATGCGCTGGATGCGCTTGATCGCGAGACGGCGCGGCTGATCGAAATGCTCGCCCGGAGGGAAGCTGAACAATGATCCTCCGGCGCGTCATCGACCATGTGAAAGCCCAGAACTGGACAGCGGTGGCGCTCGACTTTGTCATCGTCGTCCTCGGCGTTTTCATCGGCATTCAGGTTTCCAACTGGAACGCAGCGCGCGGAGAGCGCGCGAAAGAATACGGCTATCTCGTTCGTCTCCATGAAGACATGCAGCGAAGCATTGCAACAATCGATCGCACGATCGGCATGCTGGAGCGGCAGTCCGCAGGGCAAACTATTCTGCTCGATGCGCTCGCTGAATGCGCGGTCCCGCCCGGTGCGGGCGACAAACTTGAATACGCCATCTCAACGCTCGGATATATCAACGCCCCGATTTTTTCGAGCCGAACCTATGATGAGCTGACGTCAAGCGGCTCCTTCGACATCATTGAAAACGAACAAATAAAGACCAGACTTTCCGACGTCGTCAGGAGGGTCACGCATTTGAGTCAATCGGTCGAGAATGTCTATCGAATTACGGAACATCATCGCTTCACCGTGGAGGAAAATGTTCTGTTCAGTGAGATAACGCCCTATGATGAGTTCGGGTCTACCGCGTCCGTAGACTATGACATCTCTGAATTGTGCGAAAATAAGAAAATTGCGTCGGCCGTATCCGCGATCCGGCTGCAAACGTTTGACCGGCTCCAGGCGTATCAAGCGCTTGCGGCGCTTTATCGGAAACTGCCGCCGCTGATCGAAAAAGAGATCGAAGCGCGCTGGGGCCGGGCGATTGACGCCTCCTCTGCGGCCGGACTGGAGATCGCCGAATGATCCTCCGCCGCGTCATTGAGCATGCGGAAAAACAGGAGCGAACGATCGCGGCTCCTGAAAATGAGATTTAAAGGAGTGCGCGAATGAGAATGCTGTTCATGTCGGCCGCGCTGTCCGCGGCGATATTGCTTTCGGGCCCAGCCGTCGCCATGGAGGGCGCAGCGACGGCGAAAGATGCGGCGCAGGAAACGGGGCCCATCCCCGGCGCGTTATCCGCCCTGCCGCGTGAACGCCTGTCGCCCGATATCGTGCGACAGGCCCTGCACGGCGAAAACATCACCTTGTCGCGCTGGGAGGTGAAGGCCGGCGCCAAAGTGCCGATGCACAGCCACGCAAACGAACAGATATCGCTGATCCTGTCGGGCCGCGCCGAAGCGACGTCCGGGGGAAAGAAATACGTTCTCGGGCCGGGCGATTTCCTTCTCTTTCCGCCTTATGTCGAGCATGAATTCGTCATGCTGGAAGACGCCGTCGCGCTCGACCTCTTCGCGCCGCGCCGCGACGACTGGATCGATGCTGCCGCGCCGCAGAAAGCGGCGAGCGCGTCGAATGAAGCCGACGCCGCCGCTCTCGTCGCGCTTCAGGATGCATGGGTCGCGGCGGAAATCTCCGGCGATGCGGCCGCCCTGGCGCGCATCACCGACCCGCGCATGCTGTCGATGTTTTCCTCCGGCAAGATGATTGGCCGCGACGCCTATATCGACTGGATCGTCAACGCCGAAATCGCGCCGTTTACGATCATTGCGGAGGAAATCATCATCGACGGCGACACGGCCGTCGTCGTCTCGCAGATCGGCGACAGGACCAGACTTGTCTGGACCGCGATCAAGCGCGGCGGCGAATGGCGCGGCCTTGCGCAGACTTTCTCCACAATCGAGCCGGAAAAATGATCCTCCGCCGCGTCATCGAGCATGTGAAGGCGCAAAACTGGACGGCGGTCGCGCTCGACTTTGTCATTGTCGTCCTCGGCGTTTTCATCGGTTTGCAGGTTCAGGACTGGAATACGGCGCGCAACGCCCGGGCGGCCGCTCATGAGTATCGCGAGCGGCTCGTCACGGACATGGAATTGTCGGTTTCCCGAAATCAGAAACAGATCGATTATGGCCGCTTTCAGATAAGCCAGCTCGATTTCGTACTGGCGGCCTTGACCTCGTGCCATCTGGACGCTGGCGAGGCGGGTGCGTTTGGCGCAGGCTTGTACAATATGGGCAGGTTTGACCTGCCCACGATGATCATGGGCACAATTGACGAACTCAACGCAACCGGCGACTTCAAGCTAATCGGCGATCCCGCGTTGCGTCGATCCATTTCGGATACGGTGCGCATATACAGAACAGAGTTTGCGGTCGAGCCGCAACTCACGGGACGGATCGTACCGCATGTGAATTATGTGCGTTCTCATGTTCGGTTTATGCTCGATGAAAACGTCGACTACGCGCCGTCAGTCAATTCGGACAAGGTTTTCTATGATTTCGACGCGCTATGCGCAGATGAGCAATTCATCAACGCCGTCGCGGCCGTCCGGGAGATGACGCAGGCCGCTGTCAGCCTTAATGAGGAAGTGCGCGATCGCCAAAGCGAGTTGCTGACCGCACTGGGAGCGGCGACATGATCCTTCGTCGCGTCATTGAACATTTCCGCAAACAGGAATGGACGGCGATCGCGATTGATTTCGCCATTGTCGTCATCGGTGTTTTTGTCGGCATTCAGGTTTCGAACTGGAACGCGGCGCGCCAAACCCGTGAGGCCGCTGACCAGTACGGGCAGCGCCTTGTCGCCGATCTGCGCGAGGACGCATACAGCTATATCGTCCTCCAGAATTATTATCGGGGCGCGTTGAAGGCCGCTGAAACAGCCTATGAGGGCCTTTCCGATCAAACAGACATCGGCGACGCCGCTTTTCTGATCGCCGTTTTCCGGGCGAGCCAATATAATTTTGCGGAACGCCATCGCGCCACATTCGACGAGCTGGTGGCTTCCGGCAGTCTTGACCTGATCCATGACCTCAAGCTGCGCAATCTCGCGAGTTCCTATTACAATATCGACCTTCTGGAGAAGGTCAGCCGCACAACGCTAAATTCGGAATACCGGCGCTATATCCGCATGACGCTGCCGCCGGGCCTGCATCAGGCGTTGGGCGTGCAATGCGGGGACAGGCAAGTTGAAGGCGCGTCCTTTGGGATATTCACAATCGACTACCCGTGCGAACTGGACTGGCCTGAGGCGGAGGTCGCCGCCGTCGCCTCGCAGATTCGCGCTTATGACGGTTTTAAAGACCTGCTGCGGTTACGCATCGCCAATCTGAGCACTCACGACTTCGAGCTGCAAAACAACCGTGAGATCTACGGGCTTGAGACATACCTGGAGACGGAGACCGCCCCATGATTCTCCGCCGAATGATCGACCACGTGAAAGCCCAGAACTGGACGGCGGTCGGCCTCGACTTCCTCATTGTCGTTATCGGCGTCTTCATCGGCATTCAGGTTTCGAACTGGAATGCGGCGCGCGCCGACCGTGCTGAGGAACGAAAGCTATTGGTGCGGTTGGAAGACGAAACGCGCACGCTCCTGAAAATCCAGAAGGCCGAGTTCGACATTCAATCGCCGCGCATTGCAGCGATGAACGCGATTCACCCGCTGCTCTTCGATCAAACGCCGAAACGCGCGCTGAAAGACGTCGAATGCCGGTCAATCGGGGTGTCGCACTGGCTGCCCGCGCCGACCGATGAATTGCCCATCTTGGAAGAGATTATCTCGACCGGCCGGTTCGATCTGATCACCAATGAGAGCGTGCGGGCGAGTTTGCGGCGCTTTGCTGTGGTGCGCGGTCACACAAGGCGCCAATACGCTGAGGCGGTCAATGAGCTGTTCCGGCTCTACTCCCGCCATCCTGATGCGGTCTGGACGGTGCGCAAGCCCATCGATGAAGGCGACGGCCGGGCGCTATGGGCGCGAAGCGCCGGCGACGGGTACGGATGGTCGAGCGAATGCGATTTTGAGAAAATGCGCAGCGACAGGGGTTTTCTGGCGGAATATGTCGACAATTTTTCGCGGCTGAGTTCCCACGTTGAACGATACCAGGAAACGATCGCGGCGCTCGAAGATCTGGAAAAAGCGCTCGCCGCCGAATTGGGCGTTTCCCAATCAACAAAAGCCGGAGAAGCCGGGCAATGATCCTGCGCCGTGTCATCGAGCATTTCAGGAAACAGGAATGGACGGCGATCGCGCTCGATTTCGTCATCGTCGTCATCGGCGTTTTTGTCGGCCTGCAGGTCAACAATTGGAACGAAGAGCGTCGGGAATCAGCGCTCGCCGAGGCTTATCTCGATCGTCTGAGCGGGGATTTGTCTGCGATGGAGGCCTATCTTAATGAGATGATCGAGGAATCCAGCGCCCGCTACGATTTGACCGTCGATCTGCTGAAGGCTGCATCGGACAGGAGCGGCGACGATGAATCGTTGGTCGCCGCGACGGAGGCTTTCTTCACCGAGGGTTGGAAGACGCCCCGGTTTGCGATCATCGACGAGGTCTACAAAGATCTTACATCGACGGGAAATCTCAGCCTCATCGAGCCGGAACTTCGTCAAATCGTCACCTCTTATTATTCCGGCCTCGACCTTGGAAAAGAGCGGATGGAAATCGGCCGCGACTGGTCGTTGCCGAATGATAGCCGCTTCATCATCGAACATGACGTTTACAGGTGGGATTTGACGCTCGCCGCGTTGGCGAATGCGCAAGACGCCTCGATCAGACGCGAAACGATCGTTGGGGCGCGCGACGATCTAGCCCGCCTCGCGTCGATGTTTCTCTATATAGAGAGGGTATCCTTGGAGGTTTACAACGGCGCCCTCGCCGAGACGAAAGCGGTGACGACCGTCATCGGCGATGCGCGGAAGGTCGCGCCATGATCCTCCGCCGCGTCATCGCGCATTTCCGCAAGCAGGAATGGACGGCGATCGCGATTGATTTTCTGATCGTCGTCCTTGGCGTCTTCGTCGGCTTGCAGGTTTCGAACTGGAACGAGGCGCGCGTCGACAAGGTGCGCGCGCGCGGATTTCTCGAACGGATCGCCGGCGATATTGACGCCGATCTTGAGGAATATGCGGATCGTCAGCGATTCTGGAGCGAGGTCTCAGCCTATGGCGCGAGGGCGGTCGCTTATGCCGACACCGGCGAGACGGACGGGCGGTCGAAATGGGAGCTTGCGCTCGCCTTTTTTCAGGCGAGCCAGGTCGCGGAGTTTTTCACGACCAGCGCCACCTGGGAGGAGATGCGCGGCGGGGGCGATCTCAGCCTCATTTCAAATCTCGACCTGCGCCGCGCGCTCAGCCGTTATTACACCAACGCCGGCAATCCGGCGTTGAGCGAGCGACCGTCCTACCGGGAGCATGTGCGCGAGAAAATCCCCCTCGACGTGCAGGACTATATCTGGAACCATTGCTACGGCTCGGACAGCATCAGCCGGCAATGGTTTGTCGATTGCGCGGCGCCGATTGACGAGGCGCGGTCGGCGGCGATTGTCGACGCGCTCGCCGGCGATGCTGCGCTGATCGGGGAATTGCGCTATTGGATGTCGACCATGAACGTCGCCGCGCGCATCGGCCGCGACCGCACGATGAGCGCGACGGAATTGCGCAACGCGATCGCCGAGGAAATCGAAAAATCATGAGCCGCCGCCGCGCCGTCGCGCGCTTTCCATGTCGCCGGTTGGTCCTGCTCGCGGCACTTGCGGGCCTCGCCGCCTGCGCGCAGGAAAAGAACGCCGCGGCGGACTTGCCTGAATTCTGTTACGAACTGCCGCGGCCCGGATGGGTGGCGGTTGAAAAGCTCAGGCTCCGCGGGCAGTGGTTTGACGTCTAACGGTTC
>JAGRED010000330.1 GCA_020446725.1 Parvularculaceae bacterium
GATCGAGGCGAGCGCGGCGGGAAAGGCGGTCGTCGCAGCGAGCGCGGCGAACAGGGAAAGCGCAGCATAGGAGAAGGACGCTTCAACCGAGCGGAAACCGACGGCGGCGAGCGCAGCGGCGGCGAAGGCGAAAATCAATGCGCAAAGGACCGGCCGACCGGCCGCCAGCCCGCCCATGAGACTTGGTGCGCGCTCGCCCACGGCGCGGCCTCCCCAAAATCCCGTCAGCCGCGACGCTCGGGAAGATCCTCGTCAAGGATCGCCATATTGAACTGATAGCAAAGATCGCCGTCTTCCTCATCGCGGAAGATGACGCCGAGAAATTCATCGCCGAAATAGACCTCGGCCGAATCATCCTTGTTCGGCCGCCCGCGCACGGAAAGATTGCCGAGATTGAATTTCACGCGGAAATATTCCTGCAGACGGGCGATTTCGAAGGCGTCCATAGATCCTGGTCCTCGGCTTCACTGACTGTCATAGCCCTTACGGCCGAGAAGGCAAACAGGCGCGGCCTTGGCGCCTTGCCGCGGACTGGCGTAGATCTGCCGCAGTCTCCGTTGAGGAAATCGCCATGAAAAAAGCCGCTCTCCTGTTTCTCGCCCTGCCCGCTCTCGCCTGCGCCCGCACCGAGGAGCCGGCGCCGGCGCAAAAAGCGCTCTCCTGCGTTTCGAGCGAGGGCGGCTCGGTCAGCGTCGAGAACGCCTGGGTGCGCGAGCAGCAAGACGCAAGCGCGATGACCGCCGCGTATTTTTCGCTCTGCAACGGCGGAAGCGCGCCGGTGACGCTGATAGGCCTTTCGACCCCGATCGCCGGCATGACGGAGCTGCACGAAACAAGCCGCGGTGAAAACGGCGCCGTCTCGATGGCGCCGACCGGCGCAATCACGCTGGCGCCGGGCGAACGCGTCATTTTCGAGCCGGGCGGCAAACATGCGATGCTGATGAGCCTGTCAGGCCCGGTCGCGAGCGGCGATCACGCCGCGCTGACGCTCGAATTCGAGGACGGCGCCTCCATCGCCGTCGACGCGGTCGCGAAATCGCTCGTCGACGCTGCGACCGGAAATGACGGTCACGACGGACACTGACGATGGCCCTTCGAACTGGCGGCGATGGCGGCGGCGGCGGCGCGCAGAAGAATGTCCTCGGCGGATCGCTCGCGCTTTGCGGCGACGATCCCGTCACCGGCTTCTTTCGCACCGGCTGCTGTCACTGGGGCCCGCAGGATGTCGGCATGCACACCGTCTGCGCCGTCATGACGGATGAATTCCTCAGCTTTTCAAAAGCCGCAGGCAACGACCTTTCAACCCCGCGCAAGGAATTCGGCTTTCCCGGATTGAAAGCGGGCGATCGCTGGTGCCTTTGCGCGGCGCGCTGGAAGGAAGCGTTCGACGCCGGCATGGCGCCCAAACTCGTCCTCGCCGCGACGCATGAGGCGACGCTGGCGATCGCGCCGCTCGAAACGCTGAAAAAATTCGCTGTCGACCTGAATTGAATACTGAAGCAATTGCTTGACCAACTACGCGCGCCGCGATACTTAAGCATATGCTTCAGTATCAGGCCGATCTCGACCGAAAATTCCACGCCCTCGCCGACCCGACGCGCCGGGCGCTGCTCGAACGCCTCGGCGACGGGCCCGCGGCGGTCAGCGACCTCGCCGCGCCGATGGACATGACGCTGACGGCGGTGATGCAGCATCTCGGCGTGCTCGAAGACAGCGGCCTTGTCAGGACCCGCAAGACCGGCCGACGGCGCATGTGCGAGATCGACGCCTTCGGCGTCACCGTCGTCGAAGAATGGATCGCGCATCGGAAGGCGCAGTGGGAACGCCGCTTCGACCGCCTTGGCGCGGTCGTCTCCGAGGCGAAATCAGCAAGGGAAAAAAGAAAATGACGCGGCCATCAGCCTTCGCGCACGCCTTCACCATCAGACGCAATTACGACGCGACGCCGGAAGACGTCTTCAATGCTTTCGCCGATCCCGCAATGAAGGCGAAATGGTTTTCAGGCCCGCCCGATCAATGGCACGTTCTTGAGCGGCGCATGGACTTTCGCGAAGGCGGCGAGGAGCGCGTGCGCGGCAAGTTCAAGGACGCCTATGTCTCGGATTTTCGCGCCCGCTATCATGTCATCCGCAAGCCGGCGCTCATCGTTTATGTCTATGACATGTATGTCGACGACCGCCTCTTGTCGACGTCGCTTTCATCATTCGATTTTGCGAAAGGCGCACGCGGAACCGACATGACCTATGTCGAACAGGGCGTCTATTACGAAGGCGATGAAGGCGGCGACGGTCCGACATCGCGCGAGGAAGGAACGCAAGGTCTTTTCGATCGCGTGGCGGAGGCGCTCGCCGGCCGGCTCGGCTAGCTTCAGTCAGGCGGGAAAAGCCATTCAAGCGCGCGCAGCCAGGCGATCGGAAACGCCGTCGAATGGGTGACGCCGCCGTCAAGCGTTTCATTCCGCAAATCAAGGCTTTCATAACCGCGCGAGCGAAGGCGCGCGGCGAAGGCGATCTCGTCATCGACCATGTCGATCGCCTTCAACCCGCCCTTCGGCCCTTCAAGATCGCCGACCGCCAGATAAACGCGCGCCGGCAAATCGCTGTGGGTCTGCGCATAGCGCGATTCAAGGCCGGCGATTGCGTGATCGCCGTACCAGAGCGCCGGGCTGACGAGTATGTAGTTCTGGAAAAGCGCCGGCTCCGTCAGCAGCGCATAGGCGCCGAATGTCGCGCCGAAAGAATGACCGGCGAGCGTGCGCCGCGCCGGATCGGCGCGGTAGGCCGCTTCGATGAGCGGAATGATGGAGGATTTGAATAGGGCCAGATAATCATCGGCGCCGCCGGTTTCATTGGCGAATTTTTCGTCGCGGATCGGCGTGAAATCTCGCTGACGGCTCGCGATCGGGTCATCGCCGACCGCATAGGAAACGGCGACGAGGATCGTCTCCTCCAGCGCGCGGTTGTAATAGGACAGGAGCGGCCCGCCGGCCGCAGCCTGAAAAAAGAGATCGCCGTCATTGAGATAAACGACTGCGTAGCGCCGATCGGCGTTCTCAGCCCGCGCGTAGCCGGGCGGCGTCGCGACATAAAGCTTATAGGCATGAACGCCGGCGCTCACCTCGTAAACCGCGCTTCTCGGCGCCGCATAAGCGGGCGGCGCGCCGGCCGCGGCAGGCGCCGCGAAGAGCATGAGCGCGCAAAGCCAGGCGAGACTAACCCCAGAACGCATCAACATGATCGAGATCCCAAACCCATTCCTGCGCAGCGATGAGGCGCCCGCCTGAAAATTCGAGCCGCAGGCAGGTGTCGTTTTCAAGCGTTTTATCGCCCCGCTTCGCGCGGCCGACAAAATGAAAAAAAGCGACGCGGTCATCGCCGACAATCTCGACGCGTTCGGCGTGAAACGTCGCGTCCGTCAATCCCGCGACTTTCATGAAGAAAGCGAATATCGCTTCGCGCCCCCGGTGATCGCCGGCGAGCGCGCCGCGCCGCCCCGGAAAGCGCCAGACGGCGTCTTCAGCGATCAGCGCCGCGGCGGCCGCGACGTCGCGCCGCTCGAGCGCATCGAACAATTCGCGCGTCAATTGCGCCGCAATCGCCATCGTCCGCCTCCTCGCCAACATCATAGGCGGCCGGGCTTGCAGGCGCGAGCCCCCTCGCCTATCTCCCCGGCATGCCGGATTTTGACGACATCCTCGCCGATTTTGCGTTTCTCGACGACTGGGACGATCGATACAAATATTTGATCGATCTCGGCCGGTCGCTTGCTCCGTATCCGGAGGAGAAGCGCGATGAGGCGCACAAGGTGAAAGGCTGCGCGAGCCAGGTCTGGCTTGATGTCGCGCTCCCGAACGGCCGGATGGAGTTCAAGGGCGATTCCGACGCCCATATCGTCAAGGGGCTCGTCGCGCTGCTGATCGCGCTTTACGCCGGCAAATCGTCCAAAGAAGCGCTGGAGATCGATACGGCGGCGGCGCTCGCCCCGCTCGATCTCACCGCGCATTTGACGCCGCAACGGTCGAACGGCGTCGCCTCGATGATTGCGCGCATCCGCAAGATCGCAGCGGAAGCCTCAGACGGCTAGACGAAGACCCTTCTTTTCGACGTCGACAGGCGATGATGCGCCCGCATTGACCATTTCGCCGATCGTGCGATGGAGATGGCGTTCCAGATGCTCGATCTGGCGATCGAAAATCGGGCATTCGCGCCTGTCTTCAATCGCGTGGCAGGCATGACTGACCGTCGTCCGGTCTCGCCCGAATTCAAGCGCCACGTCGCGCAACGACATATCGGCGACGACATGGCAGAGATACATGGCGAGCTGCCGCGCGAAAGCGACAGGCGCCAGTCGTTTGTTGGCGGCGATCAGCTCCAGTTCGACGCCGCATGATTTCGCCGCCAGCTGCAGCGATGCCGTAACAATACGTTTTCGGTAAAAGGCGTTTAGTCCTCCGCGCCATTCGATCATCCTCAAGGCTCCGCTCCCCTCGGCCCCTAAAGGCCTCA
>JAGRED010000035.1 GCA_020446725.1 Parvularculaceae bacterium
AAGTCCCGGCATCAGAAAGCCGTCCGCCGGCCCCGCCTCGATCACGCCCGATTGGATGAACACCCGCTCGCCGGTTTCTGCGTTCAGCGCGTTCCAGCCGGCGAGCGCGCGCTGAAGGATCGGCACGTAATCGGGATGCTCGAAATAGGCGGTCCGGAAAAGCCGCGTCGCGCCGTGGGAGGAGCCCCTGTCATGGCCGGGCGCGTATTGATCGAACAGCGTGACGCGCGCGCCGGACCGGGCGAGGGCGAGCGCGGCGGCCGCCCCGGCGACGCCGGCGCCGATGACCGCAATCCTCATCGTTCCTCCTCCCCGGTTTGATGCGTTTCACGACCCTGAGCCGCTGTTTTCAGGGCTTTTCCCGGTTTGACAATCGCCCCGCCCCGCCGCATCGTTAACCAACGGGGACCGCCCTCCAAGGGGGGCATGGGGCGGCTGGAGTGAGTGGGGGATATGGCGAGTTTGCGCGAGCCCAAACGCTGCGACGGGACGAGGAAGGGTCATTCCTGCGGCGGCGCGACGTTCAGATGTTCCAACCCGGAATGCGGATCTGTCGGCTGTGAGAAATCCGGCTGCGACAGCCGCCAGTTCCTGCCGATCCAGAAATGCAAGGATTGCGGCCGCTCCTACGAGCGCATCCAGCAATTTGAAGTCGCCGCGCTGCCTGCCGATGAAGGCGCGTCTACGACATCGCCGGGCGTGCGCATCGCGCTGCCGAATGTCGAGTTGCTCTTCGGCGGATTGCTCGCCTTCGCAGCGCTCGTGGCGGCGCTCGCCGGCTTGAGCGGCGCGTTCGGCGGCGGCCTGTTCAGCGGCGGCGCGTCGTCGACGTCGGTCGCAGCGCCGGAAATAATCAGCGGCGTCACGGCGGAAGAAGAAACCTTTTCGGACATCTGCCAATGCTATCGCGGGGGCATGGAACTCGCCGGCACGAGCGCGACGGTTCTTTCCTCGCACTATCGCACGGGCTTCATGCAATGCCGCGCCGTGTTCGGCCCGCAAGGCGGCGACGCCTGGACCGCCGGCTGGACCGCGCGCACGGAAGGAAGGCTCATCGCCGCCGGCTGCCGTTCCTGGCTGAAAGGCGTCGGCCGCTAGGCGAAGGCCGCCATTATATCATCATCGCACGGATTATCTGCGACGCTGGCGGTGCGGCGGCGTCGGGTAAAGCGGCCTGTTGAATTAAGTGCGAAGAGGTCGGCGCGATGATCGGCATGTCGTCGCCTCTTCACTTGCCGCTTGTTTCCTGATCGGCCGCCGGCATGACGCCGTCCGTTCGTCGCCTTTTATTTGCGCTCCGTCGAATTCACCTTGCTCCCTCAGCCTTTCGGCCGACAGTCACGGCAAACTCGGCGCTGCGAACCTTCGGGCGCCGCGCAACGGGGCGGAGGGAATTCGATGAGCGGACAAACAACGCGCCGCGCGCTGCTTGCGCAAGCAGCCGCCGTCGGCGCCGCCCTGGCGTTCGGCCCGAGCGGCGCACGCGCATACTCCGGCCCGCGCACGGAAAGGCGCGAACTCTACCCGCAGGGCGTCGCGTCCGGCGATCCGGCGCCGCGCAGCGTCATCTTGTGGACGCGCCGCGCGCCGGACGCCGGCGTCAGCGCGCACCAGCTCATGGTGGAGGTCGCGCGCGACGAAGCCTTCGCGCATATTGTCGCGCGCGGCGATGTTGAGGCGAGCGCCGCCACTGACTGGACCTGCCGCTTTCTTGCGGCGGGTTTGAAGCCTGCGCGCGAATACTGGTACCGCTTCGTCGATGAGGCGGGGAACATGAGCCGCGTCGGCCGCACGCTGACGGCGCCGACCGATCGCGACGACCGCCCTGTGCGATTTGCATTTGTCAGTTGCCAGGACGTCACCAACGGCGCGCTCAACGCCTACAGGCGGATGATTTATGAGGACGCGCGCCGACCGCGTACGGAACAATTAAGCTTCGTGCTGCATCTCGGCGACTTCATCTACGAACTTGTCAATTACCCGGAGGATGCGCCCGGCGGCGTCAACCGCGGACGGCGGCTGCGCGATGTGGTGCGTTATCCGAATGGCGAGAAAATCCGCAACTTCCATTTCCCGACAGACCTCGACGATTATCGCGCCGCCTATCGCGGCTATCTCACCGATCCCGATTTGCAGGATGCGCGCGCACGCTGGCCGTTTGTGCCCGTGTGGGACAATCATGAATTCTCGTGGAAAGGCTTCCAGAGCCAGCACAGAGTGTTCAACGACCCGCCGCGACCGGCGCAGACGTTGAAGGTTGCGGCGAGCCAAGCCTGGTATGAGTACCAGCCGGCGCGCGTGATCAAGCAGGGGGCGGGAGACGCATTCGAAGCGCCTGCCGTTTCCGACGCGGCGCTAACGGATTTCGATGCGCGCGGCGTCAGTCATGAGGCCAACAATCTTGCGGCCATTCAGGCTCTCCGCATCGAGCGCGCGTTCCGCTTCGGCAAGAACATCGACATGATCCTGACCGATAATCGTTCCTACATGTCGCCGCCAGTCGATGACGCCGACGTGCCGTCGTTCGACTTCGGCGGAAGCACGCAGGAAGTGAACGATATTCTCGATCAGGGGCGTGAATACGCGGGCGGCGCGCCGCCCGCGACGATCCGCATCGGCGACGCCGAGATCGCCAACCCGCAAGCGGACGCGCCGCCGCAGGCTTATCTCGGGATCGAGCAGATGGCCTGGTTCAAGGATCGCTTGCGCGCCGCGCGCGCACCCTGGAAAATCTGGGGACATTCCTTCGGCACGCTGACATGGCGGACCGACCCGCAAAATCTACCGGCCGAATTGGCTCATACTTGGCCGAGCGCGGAGTATAGCGTCCTGAACCGTTCCAATACTGTCGAGCACGCCGAGATCTTCGGCATGATCCGCGATGAGGGCATAACGGGCCTCGCCATTGTCGTCGGCGACAAACACTCCTTCTGGGCGGGCTATCCAAGCGAGGATTTGCCGCCGCATCCGTTCGAGCCCGTTGGCGTCGAGTTTGTCACCGGTTCAATCTCGCAGCAGGGGCTGGCGGAAGTGCAGGCGCTGACCCTTCCGCGCGATGATGAGCTGAGGGCGCTCTCCATACACGATCGGCCTGACGGCTCGATGCAATGCTCATTCAATACGACGATGCTCCACGGCGTGCGTGCGGCGCTCGCGCTTCATGAAACTGACGACCCGGCCAAGGCCATCGCCGCGCACAATCCGGACGTCTCGCCGCACCTCACTTTCCTCGATTTTGGGGGTTACGGTTACAGCACTGTGCGGGCGTCGCCGAACGAACTCGAAACTGAGTTCGTGTGCATTCCGCCGCCGCTTGAGCGCGCCGAGACAGAAGACGGCGGCCCGCTGCGATATCGCGTCGTGCATCGCGTCGGCCGCTGGGCGCCGGGCGAACGCCCGCAAATGCGGCGCGAGGTCGTCGAAGGCGACGTCGGACTTTCAGTCTGACCTGAGTTGCTGTTTTCTCATCGCGCCGGTCAGGGATGACCGCAAGGATTCGCAGCTTGAAAATGGCGCGAGGGTGCGGGCGGCATTGCGGGCTTATGCGCTGCGAGCCAGCGCCACCGCATCGGCTCCCGCCGGGAAGCGGAGCTGACCGCCAAGGTCGTTTGCCGCCGCCCAAACAGCTTCGGCGACGTCACGTTCTGTCGTCACCAAGGCGGGATTTGAGAAGCCCGAGAAAATGGGAGCGGCAAATTCTGCATAGGTTTCCGGAATCAAATCCGCGACGCGTAATTCCGAATTCGCCGCAAAGCGCGTGGTCGGCGCATAGCCAGGCTCAACCAGTTTGGCGCGAACGCCGAAATGTCCAAGTTCGTGCGCAAGCGATCCTGTAAAGCCTTCTATGGCTTGTTTGCTTGCGGTGTATGCGGCCGCCAGCGGCATCGGGGCGAGCGTTACGCTCGATGTCACGTTGACGATCACGCCCGACCGTCGGTCGCGAAATTGTGGGATGACAGCCTGGGTCATCGCCATGACGCCAAAGGTGTTCGTCTCAAACACCTTTCGCACATATGACATAGGCGTCGCCTCAAAAGCGCCGACGAGGCCGATGCCGGCGTTGTTGACCAGCGCGTCAATCGAGCCGGCGGCTTTTAGCGCTGTCGCAATGCTGTCCGGTTCGGTCACATCCAGCGGCAACACGCGCATCCGCGTTGATTGCTGCAGAATATCTTCGCGCGGCGTGCGCATGGTGGCGATCACACGCCAGCCCTGGTCGTGGAAATAACGCGCAGTTTCGAGGCCGTAACCCGAAGATGCGCCGGTAATAAGAACAGTTTGCATGGCAACGCCTTTCGCTCTTTTGCAGATGAACGCCTGTCGAGAGAGAGGGTAGATCGGCGGACCATTGGCAGGTTAGTCTTTGGCTCCTATTGTCTTGCCTATTCCTATCATTCCAGATAGAAACAGCTGATTTCCGCATAATTGGGACATAGGAGCCTCATGAGTCTCGAGGAGATCAGATCGCTCATCGTCCGTCACGCGCGCGCCGACGTGACCACGCCGATAAACGGCGTATTGCTTTCAAATATGGAGCGCTCAGCGCACGCGCCGTCGATGTCAGGTTCAGTGATGGCCTTGATCGCGCAAGGCGAAAAGCGGATCGCGTTCGGCAAGCGCATCTACAGTTATCGCGAAGGGCAATATCTGATTGCGTCGATCGATCTCCCCGTTACAGGGCAATTCCTCGATGCGAGCCCCGCGCGTCCCGCGCTTGGTTTTGGATTAATCCTTGAACCTGCTGCGATCGCCGACCTTCTCCTTCAGGCTGCGCCGGGAACTGTTCCGCCGATCAGCGGAGGGGCGCCTTCCGGCATGGGCGTCGGCGACGCCTCTCCGGCGCTCCTGGACGCCATCGTCCGGTTGCTGCGCCTTCTCGATGCGCCTCGCGATATTCCGATGCTGGCGCCGCTTATCAAGCGCGAGATTTTCTGGCGGTTGATAGACGGCGAGCAAGGCGCAGCGCTTCGCCAACTCGGATTGGCTGACAGTCATGTCAGCCGGATTTCGCGTGTCGTGAGCTGGATTCGCGAGCATTATGCAGAGCCCTTGCGCGTTGAGGATTTGGCGCGTCTCGCGGGCATGAGTCAGTCGGCATTCTATCGCAATTTTCAGGCGATAACGGCGATGAGCCCAATTCAATTCCAAAAGCAGATACGATTGCAGCAAGCACGGCTATTGCTGGCGGAAAAACCCAAGGATGTGGCTTCGGTCGGATTCCGCGTCGGCTATGAAAGCGCGTCGCAATTCAGCCGCGAATATCGACGCCAGTTTTTAAGGCCGCCAAGCGAAGATGCGGCTCTACTTAGAAATGCGCAGCCCTCGGTTTCTGCGCTCGCCTAGCAATTAGCCAGAAGGTCCGCAGCGGGCTGCGATGTTCGAGAACTTGAAACGGTTCGAAGCTTTATCGGAAAAATAGCGCACCGAAGCGGGTGAAACCGGGAACTGGGAGAAAGTGAAAGCGCGGTTTCGGAAGCCTGCTGAAATTCTTGGATTTAAAACAGGATGACCCCTTTTCGCCGATTGAGGACGCCGGGCGTATCTACTCCGATCGCATGCACGGCAGCCACAATTGCGGGTCAATCCGCCAACCTGGCCAGTGTCAAATCCAGCAGTGCGCGTAGTCGAGCCAAACGACCGAGGTCGCGATGGAAGCCGATCCACACATCGCGCTGTGGCGGTTCGTCCCCAAGGCGAAGGCGTTCAACGCCCTCCAGCATGTCGCCAATGTCGCACGGCAGCATCGCGACGCCGGCGCCCGCAGCGCACATTTTTGCCTGAACGCTGCGGCTGTTGCTCCGAAACGTCGTGCGCGCGTTCGGCAATATCCTCTGCAGCCATGTGTCGTCGGGCGTGCCAGCGAAGGTGGCGTCGAGCGCCATCAACGTTGCGCCGTCGCCGTCGCCAGCCTTCGGATGCTTCGATCCCTTGCGCACATAAACGCCGTAGCGCACCTGCATGAGTTTGCGCGAAACGACATCGGGTTCGTCGAACGGCCCGAAGCGAAACGCCAGATCCGCCTCGCGCCGCGACAGGCTGAGAAAGCGTTGTTCGGTCAGGAGCTCGATGGTGATGCGCGGATGCAGCGCCGCGAATTCCGTGAGCACGGGGCTGAGCACATATCCGCCAAACCATTCTATCGAGGTGACGCGCAGCACACCCTCCAAATGATGAGCTTGCCCCGAGATTTGACGCTCGATGGCGAGCGCTTCTTCCTCCATGCGTTCAGCGCGCGGCAGGAGCGCGGCGCCTTCATCCGTCAGGGCGAATCCGGCCGTCGTGCGTTGGAACAGCTTGTTGCCGAGCGCCGCTTCGAGCGTGCGCAGACGCCGGCCCATGGTCGGCTGGGTCTGACCCATCCTGCGAGCCGCGGCGCCGAGCGTGCCTTCGCGGGCGATGGCGAGGAAGACCCGGATGTCGCTCCACTCCATAGGCTTTCGGCTGTTTTTCGCGGTGGTCAAACAATAATGTATGATGCTTATACAGAATTTTTAGTTTCCATGCAAAAATTTTTGGCCGACCTTGCCGCCTTGTGACGAGAGTTCGGGGACCCATCGTGTCGAAATGGCGTATCGCGGCGTTAGCCATCGGAAAGCTGTTGCTTGTTTTGGCGGCGATCGTCGTCGCGATGCATTCGTTCCGCTTGCTGCTGCTGCCGCAGATCCAGTCCGTCTTTCATCTGGATGATGTGGCCACCAGCGCGGTGCGGCGCACCGGCATTCTGCTCGTCGTCATTCTGGCCTACTGGGCGGTCGTCCGGCTGATCGAGAAACGCGCGATCGTTGAACTGCGGCTCGCGCCGCTCGGCGTCGTATTGGGCGCACTCTCAGGCGCCGCGCTGATCTCCATTACAACGCTGTCTTTGTTCGCTGCCGGGATCTATGAGGTGACAGCGGTTCGCGGCTTGCAAAGCGGATTGCTCGATGCGGCCGGATTGATCTTGGTCGCGGCGATGTTGGAAGAGGTTGCGTTTCGCGGCGTATTGTTCCGCATGCTTGAAGGCGCCTGGGGCACGGTTCCGGCGCTGTGGCTGTCATCGCTGCTCTTCTCCTTGCAGCATATGGACAATGTCGAAGGCGCAGGCCTTGTCGCTTTGCTTACGACGTTTATTTCAGCGACGCTGATCGGCGCATTTTGGACGTTGGTCTTCGTGCACACGCGCAATTTGTGGGTCGTCGGGGCGAATCATGCCGCGTGGAACTGTTCAATCATGCTGACAGGATTGCCGCTTTCTGGACTAGAGGATTGGCGCAGCGTGGCGCCATTCGAGAGCCGCTACAATGGTCCCGACTGGATCACAGGCGGTGCGTTCGGGCCTGAGGATTCAGCGCTCGCGATCGGCCTGATGGTCATCTGTCTGGCCGTGTTGTTTCGCGCAGCGCGAAAACGCAAGCGCACGATTGAAGTTTGAGGACTTCGACCACCCCAAGCGCTGCGCGAGCCGGGCCGAGATACCACCGACTGGTTTGAGGCGAAAGCTGACTGCGGCCAAATTGGTTCTAGGCCGCCGCAATGGCGGTAAAAAACACGCACGATTTAAAGACGTGAAAACTGGCGCACCGGAGCGGGTGAAACCGGGAACTGGGCGGCTGTACGGGCCAGAGTGCTCAAGACCGCATAAGTGCTTTTGTTAACGGCTTGAGCGCCGCATTTCGCCACAAGCGGACACTGAGGAACAACTTAGATCGTCAAGAATTCGGCAATTCTTATCATCAACTTTTTTGCCTCGGGATACGCCTACAAAATCCTAGACCCGTCAAAATCACAGAAAAAAATAGAATAAGATAAAACATTGTTTGACCGGGCAAGAAGAGGCCAAGCTCATTAATTGGGTCCTGCGATGTTGTGACGACAAGCAGTGCAAATATAGCAGCTACCGAAGCTAACGAGATGGCAGCAAGAACCAATAACTGCAGCAGCCAGCCCATTCGAGCGGAAAGAAATCTTCCTAGCCAAAGAAACGCGATACAAATAAAGAGCCCAAAAACTATCGGCACAACATTCCATGTTATTCCTGTAAGCCCGTCCTTCCATCCAAAAATGACTTGGACTGATAGCACACCGAAAATAACAGGCCCCCAAACCAGAAGGTTTGAGCGCGAAAAGAATTTCGTTTTATTATTTTTCTCCATTCACGCCTCGAATGTGCTCAACTCCCTATTTGAGGTTATCACTTCTCAATATGATCATAAATGTCAGCATTAGGCCAAAAGGGGTTCTTGGCTGACTCTATGGTGATTGAAAAATTCGAAAGAATTCAATGATTTGAAAATGGCGCACCCGAAAGGATTCGAACCTCTGACCCCCAGATTCGTAGTCTGGTGCTCTATCCAGCTGAGCTACGGGTGCGCATGGCGCCTTGCGGGCGCGAAGGCGCCTTAAAGCGCATCGCTTTCGGGATTGCAAGCGCGAGGCGTCAGCCGGGCCGTCTTGCGGCTTCGTGAACCGCGCGGGCGATCGCGCGGGCGACGCAGTCGGCGGCGATCGAGCCAATTCGCGTCAGGGCGAGCGGTCCCGCCGCCTCGATCTCGCCGGTCGCCAGAACGAAAATGACGTCGCCGTCCGTCGGGCCGTGGACGGGCCGGATCGCGCGGGCGATCCCGTCCTGCGCCATGATGGCGACACGCCGCGCGTCAGCCTGGGTCAGCGCGGCGTTCACCGCGACGACGCCGATCGTCGTGTTGGCGCGCGGGGCGGCGAGTTTCGTGTCGGGCGGAAGGTCTGCGGCCGCGCCGGCCGGCGGCGCGCCAAGCCCGCCGAACTCATTTTCGATCTCGAACGGCGCCGCCCAGAAGGCGTTTGAATTCGGGGCCCGCACCGAACCGAAGCTGTTCACCGCCATCAACGCGCCGATGATGAGGCCGTCGCCGGCGTCGAAGGAAGCCGATCCGACGCCGCCCGCCTCAGCGCCGGCGCGCGCGCCGAAACCGGCGCCGGCGGCGCCCAGTTTGACCGGTTGACCCGCCGCTGCGACCGCCTTTCTGCCGAGATCGAAATAGAGCGGGGTCTCGCCCCAGTTCTTGTCGCCGCCATTGGCGAGATCGTAAAGGATCGCCGCCGGAACGATCGGCGAGGGCGGGACGCCCGGAACCTCCATCAGCCGGAAGCCGCGGCCCCGCGCGCCGAGAAAGGCGGCGACGCCGTCAGCCGCGCCGAGACCGTAGGACGAGCCGCCGGCGAGAACGATCGCATCGGCGCGGTCCACGAGCGTCGACGGGTCGAGGAGGTCAGATTCGCGCGTTCCCGGCCCGCCGCCGCGAATATCGCCGGCGACGACGGCAGGACTGTCGGGAAGGATCACCGTGACGCCGGTCCTTACGACCGGGTTCTCCGCCTGACCGACCTTGATTCCGGGGACATCCGTGATGTCGTTTTTCGGGCCGCGGCCGCGCATCGCCATGTTCGCCGATCTTCAACTTTCGCGGCGGTGAAGCTAGACCGAACCATGGCGACCGCAAAGCGTTCCGCATCAGCGCGCCGGCGCAGACTGGAGAGGCATATGACGGATATGAAAAAACTTCTCGGCGCATCGGCGATTTTTCTCGCCGCCCTGACGCCGTTCGCCGCGTTCGCGCAGCCCGATGACGACGACCCGGGCGCCAATGCGCTCATCACCTATCCCTCGCTCTTTCATCCGGTTGAAGCCGATAACGGCATGGTGGTTGCGCAAGACAAGCGCGCGGCGGAAGTCGGCGCCGAGATTTTGAAGAAGGGCGGCAATGTCGTCGACGCTGCGGTCGCTACCGGTTTCGCGCTCGCCGTCACGCACCCTCAGGCCGGCAATATCGGCGGCGGCGGTTTCATGCTGATCAAGCTCGCCGGTCGCGACGAGGCGATCGCCATAGACTATCGCGAAATGGCGCCGGCGGGCGCATCGCGCGACATGTTCCTCGATGAGGCGGGCGAGGTCGATAACATGCGCGCGCGCTTCAGCCAACTGTCGGCGGGCGTTCCGGGATCGGTCATGGGGCTGACGACGGCGCTTGAGAAATATGGAACGATGCCGCTGAAGGACGTCATGGCGCCGGCGATCCGTCTTGCGGAAAAAGGCTTTCCGGCAACCGCCGCGCTTTCGGACGCGATGTCGGACTACGCCGACCGGTTTGCGCGCGACCCGTCGACCGCCGGTTATTTTCTCAATAAGGGCGCGCCCTACAAACGCGGTGAGACGGTCACGCAAAAAGATCTCGCGAAAACGCTGAAGGCGATTTCGACGAAAGGCGCGGCGGGTTTTTATGAAGGCCCTGTCGCTGACCTCATCGTCGCTGAAATGAAGGCGAATGGCGGGCTGATCACGCTTGAGGATCTGAAGAATTACAAGGCGATCGAACGCCCGGCGGTGAAAGGCGCGTTTCGCGGTTTTGAGGTCGTCTCGATGCCGCCGCCTTCATCCGGCGGCGTTCACCTCATCGAGATGCTGAACGTTCTCTCCGGCTACGATTTGAAGGCGCTTGGCCACAACAGCGCCGATTATCTCGGAGCGCTGACGGAAGCGATGCGCCGCGCCTATGCCGACCGGTCGGAATATCTCGGCGATCCCGACTTTTTTGACGTGCCGGTCGAAAAGCTGATCGACCCGGCCTATGCGGAAAAGCTCCGCAAGGGAATCAATCCCAAGCGCGCGACGAAATCGGAAGACGTCAGGCCGGGACTGGGACCGGTCGATGAAAGCCCGCAGACGACGCATTATTCCGTGATGGACAAGGACGGAAACGCCGTTGCGGTGACGACGACGCTGAATTTCACCTTTGGCAGCTCCTATTCGGTCGATGGCGCGGGCTTTCTTCTGAACAATGAGATGGACGACTTCTCGGCGAAACCCGGCGCGCCGAACGGCTTCGGGCTCCTTGGCGCGCAGGCGAATGAAATCCAGCCCGGCAAGCGTCCATTGTCCTCGATGACGCCGACAATCGTCGTCAAGGACGGCAAGGCGGTCTTCGCCACCGGCACGCCCGGCGGCTCGACGATTATCAATGTCGTTCTTCAGAACGTTCTCAACATCATCGAATTCGGCATGAACCCGATGCAGGCGAACGCCATGCCGAAAATCCACCACCAGTGGCAGCCGGACAAGGTCTATGTGGAGCCCGGCATCTCGCCCGACACGATCCGCATCATGGACGAGCGCGGTTTCAACATCGCGCGCGGGCCCGACGGCGCCGTGCAGCTGCGGCCGCTCGGTCGCACGAATACGGTGATGCTGCTCGGCGGCAAACTTCTCGGCGCGCCAGATCCGCGCGAACCGGATAGCGGCGCCGGCGCCTACTGACGCTTCGCCGGCAGGATCAGTTCGAAGGTTGCGCCCTGATCGTCGCTCTTGGCGAGTTTCAACTCGCCGCCATGCGCGCGCATGATCTCATGCGCGATTGCGACGCCGAGCCCTGATCCGCCCGGCTTGTTCGAGCCCTTGAACGGTTCGAACAGATGCGCCTTCGCCGTTTCCGGCATGCCCGGCCCGTTATCCGCGATCGAAATGATCCAGCGCGCGCCATCGGCGCGCAGGCCGACCTCGATGCGCCCGACGCCCGATACGGTCTCATCCGACGGGCTCAGCGCATCGACGGCGTTGCGCACGATATTGAAAATCGCCCGGTAGAGCTGCGTCGGATCGGCGTCGACTACCGCCGTCTCGTCGATCGTGCTGCGCATTTCAACCGCAAGCGAGGCGGTGTCGTCGAAAACGTCGGCGACGAGTTTTCCGAGCGGGATTTTCTCGATCTTGAGCGCCGAAGGCTCCATGCGCGCATAATTCAGCGTGTCGCGGGATAATGCGATTGCGCGATCGAGCGCGGAGATGAGGCGCGGGCTCAATTTTCTGACGCGGGGGTCTTCGCTTTTGGCGAGCCGGTCCGACATCAGCTGGGCGGAGGCGAGGATATTCCTCAGATCGTGGCTGATCTTTGAAATCCCCGCGCCGAGCGCTGCGAGCCGCTCGCGTTCGGCGAGCAGGCGCTGCAGCCGGCCTTCGAGCGAGGCGAGGCTGCGTTCGGCCGCGCCGATTTCGTCAAGCCTCAAACTTGGCGTCAGCACAGCCTTTTCATCCTCCGGATTTTCCTCAAAAGCCGTCATGTTGCGGGTCAGGCGCGCAACCGGCCTGACGATCATTTGGTTGAGCGACCAGAAGACGAGCGCGGCGGTGAGCGTCGAGATGACGAGCGAGAGAAAAAGCACATTGCGCGCATAGATGACGAGATCGCTCCGCAGCGCGGCCTGCGACACGAACATGTCAACCTCGCCGACCTTTGCGTATTTCGGCTTGCCGACGACGCGGATCGAATGATCGCCGCGGGAGAAAAGCGTCGACCAGGCGTCCATGATATTGCCGCCCGGCATCGCGTAGTTGATGTTGACGTAACGCATGATGCGCGACTGGTCGGGCGTCAGCTTCGGTGTCATCACCATGACGCGCGCGCCTTCGCGGTCAAGCGTCACCCCGAGAATATTGGCGGTCGCAAAGAGCTGTTCGGCGACATCCGGCTTGATCATTTCCCCGCCCGGGGAATCGAGCGCGAGGCCGACGAGATAGGCCGCCTCAAGCCGGGTGTTCAGCCAGTCGAGACGCTGCTTTGAGACTGACGGGACGAGAACGACGATTTCCGCGAGCAGGACGAACAGGATCGTCAGCGTAAGAAGCTTCGAGGACAGGGATCGGCGGAACTTTTGCAGAATCGGCGCGCGCGGAAGCATGTCGTTCGCTGTCGCTCCTAATCGAAAATCGAAAGCAGTTTAACCAGCTTGCGTGTGCGAGGCGAGAACAGCGCAGGCGTGTAGTATGCGCCGCCCGCGCGTTTGGATATTTCGCCGCGCGTCGGATAAGGAGCGATATAGGCCGTCATCGCCTTGATCTTCAGCCCGTTGGCGATGGCGAACGACCACAGGCCGATTTCATCGCCCGCCCCCTTGCCGACGATCGTCGCGCCGAGAATTCGGCCGTTTTTCGCGATGACGGCCTTGATGAAGCCGTGCGTGTCGCGTTCGGCGCGCGCGCGGTCGTTTTCTTCAAGCGCCCAGCGCGCGATGCTGATCCCGCCGACTGTATCGCGCGCATGCCTTTCGGTAAGGCCGATGCTGGCGATTTCGGGATCGCAATAGGTGACGCGCGGCGCGAGGTCGTCGCGGCGCTTTGCCGGCGTCTTGAAGAGAAGCCGCCGCACGAGCGTCGAGGCGTGATCGCCCGCGACATGGGTGAACTGCATGCCGCCCGCCGCATCGCCCATCGCATAGATGCGCGGGTTCGTCGTGCGCAGGCCGGCGTCGAGTTTCAGTTTTCCGCGCTCGGTTTCAATGCCGGCTCTGTCGAGCCCGAGCCCGTCGAAATTCGCGCGCCGTCCGACGGCGATGAGAAGATGCGTCCCCTCAAGGGCGCCTCCATTGTCGAGGTGAAGGCGCAGCCCCGTTGCGGCCGGTTCAACGCGCGCCGCTTTCGCGCGTTCGTGGAGCGCGACGCCTTCGCTGAGCAAGGCTGCGCGCACGACCTCGACGGCCTCGTCGTCTTCGCGATTGAGGATTGCGTCCGCCTCGACGATCGAAACTTTCGCGCCGAGACGGCGATGCGCCTGCGCCAGTTCGACGCCGATCGGCCCGCCGCCTATGACGATGAGATGCTCAGGGCGGGTTCTGTTCTCGAAGATCGTTTCATTGGTGAGAAAGGAAACGGTCTCAAGACCAGGTATAGGGGGAATAAAGGGCGATGACCCGGTCGCGATGATGAAATGCTTCGCGGCGATCTCCTGATCGCCCGCTTTGACGAGCCGCGGGCCTATGAATTCGCCGCGCGCGCGGATGACCTTTACGCCGAGGCCTTCGAACCGTTCCTGACTGTCATGGGGCGCGATGGACGCGATCACTGACCGGACGTGATCCATGGCGGCGGCGAAATCGACCGCCGGCTCGACGCTCGTTATCCCGAACGGCCCGGCGTCGCGCATCGCCTGGGCCTTTCCGGCGGCGGCGATCAACGCCTTGGAGGGCACGCAGCCGTAATTGAGGCAGTCGCCGCCCATCGCGCCTTTTTCGATGAGGACGACGCGTTTGCCGAGCTGCGCGGCGCCGGCGGCCAGGGAAAGGCCGCCCGATCCCGCGCCGATGATGCAGATGTCGGCGTCGATGCGATCCATTATGAAAGGGTCTCGCTTTGGGCCGGCTTGATAAGGCCGAGCTTTCGCGCCGCGATGGGCAGGAGCGCAAGAAGAGACAGCGCGATGATCGGCGTCAGGACGGCGGGCTGCGTCAGGAGCCCGGTCAGTTTCACTTCATCGCCGGCGTCGAGAACGGCGCCGAGGCCCGCGCCTGCGCTGACGAAGGCGAACGCGCCGGGGATGATCCCGATGAAGGTTGCGGCGACGAAAGTCTGCAGGCGGACATTAAAGAGCGCCGGCACGATATTGACGATGAAAAATGGAAAGACCGGAATGAGGCGCAGCAGCAGCAGGTAGGAAAACGCGTTCGTGCGAAATCCTTCCTCCATCTTGCGCGCGAAGGGGCCCGCGCGGCTGCGCAGCGCGTCGCCGACCGCCGTCTTCGCCGCCGAAAAAATGATCGCCGCGCCGATCGTCGCCGCAACGACGACCGCCGCCGTGCCGACGACGGGGCCGAACAGGAACCCGCCGAGCAGCGACATGATGGTCGCGCCGGGAAGCGAGAGTGCGGTGACGGCGATATAGGCGAGGGCGTATAGGATGAGCGCGTAGACGAGATTTCCCTCAACGAAGGCTTCAAGCGCCGCACGGTGTTCTTTCAGCGCGTCGAGCGTCAGATAACGATAGGCGCCGGTCGCGAAAACGACCGCCGCCGCAACGCCGAGCGCGGCGAGGGGGAGGAAACGCATCACGGCGCCGTTCGGCCTTGCATCTTCGGTCATGAAGCTTGAGACGATCCTTCCGGTCGGGCTTTCAGGGGGACCATGGCGCGGCTCAGGCCAAATCCTGATCAGGCCAAATCCTGATTTGTCTTTCGCTTGGTCGAGGATTTCGCCCTGACTCTGATATTTTGAGCAAGCGCGGGGTAACAGAGGCGCGTCCCGGCGGCATTTGACGATTCGGCGCCGGGCGCTCACAAAATCGGGAATTCCGCCGGAAAGGCCCGAATGGCGGGGGCGGCCGGGCCGGCTGATGTGGCGCGCCGATCGGCCGCCGCAAAGCTTGACGCTCGGGAGCCCCTCGTCTAAGAGCCCGTGCCTCACGGCTGGCCACGGGCCCGCCGCCCAGATTCCGCGAGATTGACGATGAAACGGACCTATCAACCGAGCAAGCTCGTCCGCAAGCGCCGCCACGGCTTCCGTGCGCGCCTGGCGACCAAGAACGGCCGCAAGGTCCTCGCCCGCCGCCGCGCCAAGGGGCGCAAGCGGCTTTCGGCCTGATTCCAACGGGAATTGTGGAAAACTTGGCGAGTGAGCGCCGAAAGCGCGCCCTCAGCCTTGGGACCATCAAAAAGCGACCGGATTTCCTCGCCGCCCAGTCGGGCGAGCGGGCGCCGACGCCGTCTTTCGTCCTCACCCGCGCGATCAGGCCCAATCCGGACGGCGCCACGCGGGTCGGCTTTACGGTGACGCGGAAAATCGGCGGGGCGGTGGTGCGCAACCGCATCAAACGCCGCCTGCGCGCCGCGGCGCGCGCAGTTTTTCCCGCCTCGGCCGCGCCAGGCTTCGACTATGTCCTGATCGCCCGCCCCTCGGCTGCGACGCGCAACTACGCCGCGCTGCTTGACGATATGAAGCGCGGCCTTTTAAGGCTCAACGCCCTTCCTAAATAGTCCCCATCCTCAGCCGCGCCGGGAACCCTTCATGGATCGCAATACGCTCTTGTTCATCGTCCTGACGGCCGCCGTGCTGATCGGCTGGGATGCGCTCGTCCTGAGACCGCAGCGCGAGGTCCTGCTCGAACAGCAGCGCATCGAGCAGGCGACGCGCGCCGCGGCCGAGCCCGACATCACCGGCGGCATCGCGACCGTCGAGGCCGAAAAGACGCTGAGCGTCGAAGAGGCGCTGGCGAAAGCGCCCGGACGCGTCGCAATCGACACGCCGAGCCTTAAGGGGTCGATCAATCTCGCCGGCGGGCGCCTCGATGATCTTCTCTTGAAAAATTACCGCGAGACGCTCGATCCCGAAAGCGCGATGATCCGCCTGCTGACGCCGCGTGAAGCGCGGCACGGGCATTACATCGAACAGGGGTTCGTCGCTTCGAGCGGAACGGAAAACAAGCTCACCGAATCGCTGGTCTGGACGGCGCCCGAAGGCGCGGTTCTCAGCATCGATGCGCCGGCGACGCTGACGGCTCGCATGGGTTCGCTCGTTTTTGAGAAGACCTATTCCGTCGACGACAAGTTCATGTTCACGGTGGAACAGACCGTGCGCAATGAAGGCGACGCGCCGGCTTCGGTGACGCCCTACGGCCTCGTCGTTCAGCGCGACATTCCTGACGGCGCCGGGCGTTACATGATCCTGCATGAGGGGCCTGTCGCCGTCATCGGCAAGCAGCTTCTCGAACGCAAATACAAGAAGGCGGCAACGCGCGACGACGAAGCCTCGGGCCAGATGGGCTGGGTCGGCATCACCAACAAATACTGGCTCGCCGCCGCCATTCCGCCGCAGGATGAGCATTTCAAGGCGACGTTCAAGAATGTCGGCACAGAAGGCGCGCCGATTTTCCGCGCCAATTACACGCTCGACGCGCGCGCGATCGCGCCGGGCCAGTCGGTCGAACTGACATCGCATCTTTTCGGCGGCGCCAAGGATGTCGACATTCTGCGCGGCTATGAAGCGCCGGTCGAAAAAGGCGGGCTCGGCGTCTGGGATCTCGACAAGGCTGTCGACTGGGGGAATTTCTTTTTCCTGACGCGGCCGCTTTTCTGGCTGCTCGATTTCTTCGGCGACCACATCCACAATTGGGGCGTCGCGATCCTCCTCCTCACGCTCGTCATCAAGGCGCTTCTGTTCCCGCTCGCCAACAAGGCGTTCGAATCGATGTCGGCGATGAAGAAAGTGCAGCCCAAGCTCGAAGAGCTGAAAACGCGCTATGGCGAGGACAAGGCGAAGCTGCAGCAGGAAATGATGGCGCTTTACCAGCGCGAAAAAATCAATCCGCTCGCAGGCTGCCTGCCGATCATCATCCAGATGCCGATTTTCTACGCGCTATACAAAACGCTGTTCGTAACGATTGAATTGCGTCACCAGCCTTTCGCGCTGTGGATAAGGGACTTGTCGGCGCCCGATCCGACGAACATCCTGAACCTGTTCGGTCTGCTGCCCTTTGATCCCGCCGCGACGCCGCTGCTCAATCTCATCCCGGCGATCGGCGTCCTGCCGATGCTTTACGGCGTCGCCATGTGGCTTCAGACGAAGATGAACCCGCCAGCGGCAGATCCGACGCAACAGCAGATCATGAATTTCCTGCCCTTCATGTTCGTCTTCCTGTTCGCCTCATTCCCGGCGGGCCTTGTGCTCTACTGGTTCTGGAGCTCGGTCCTCTCGATGGCGCAGCAATATGTCATCATGAAACGCAATGGCGTCGAGATCGCCTGGGGCGAGACCTTGCCGTTCCTGCGCGGGAAGAAGCCGGCGCTTGAAAAGAAATAGCGTGGACGAATTATCCAACGAGGCGATCGAGCAAGGGCGCGTTCTTTTCGGCGGGCCATGCGACTTCATGCTCGGCGTCGTTTCGATGGCGACCTTGCCGCCCGAAGGACCGACCGAAATCGCTTTCGCCGGCCGGTCGAATGTCGGCAAGTCGACTTTGCTGAACGCGCTCACGAACCGGAAGAACCTCGCCCGCGCATCTTCAACGCCCGGACGCACGCAGGAAATCAATTTCTTCGATCTCGGCGGCGCCTTGCGGCTCGTCGATCTGCCGGGCTTCGGCTATGCGCGCGCCGCGCGCAAGGACGCCAAGCGCTGGGCGGGGCTCACCCGTGATTATCTGAAAGGGCGCCCGACCTTGCGCCGCGTCTGCCTGCTGGTCGATGCGCGTCACGGCCTCAAGGATATCGACCGCGAGGTGATGGATCTCCTCGACAAGTCGGCGGTCAATTATCAGGTCATTCTCACCAAGGCGGACAAGGTGAAGCCGAGCGCGCTGGAGGCGATAACGGCCGAAGTCGCGGCGGGGATCGCGCGTCGTCCGGCCGCGCATCCCGAAATCGTTGCGACGTCGTCGGAAACCGGCGATGGAATTGCGATGCTGCGCGCTGAACTCGCCGCGCTTTCCTGACCCGTTGAGACTTTGTTAACCGTTCCCGCGCGCATGCTGGCGCATGACCGGGAACGCCGCCGCAACGCGCATCGATGATCTCATCGCGCATTTCGTTCGCCATTTGCGGGCGGAAAAGCGCGCGAGCGCCTATACGATCCGCAATTACGAGGCGACGCTGACGCGGTTCGATGCGTTTCTTCTCGATCATCAGGGGCGCCGCGCGGACCTCAGGACGCTTGAAAATCTCGACCTCGCCGATTTTCGCGCCTTTCTGTCGAAGCGGCGCGAGGACGGATTGTCGGCGGCGTCGCTGAAGCTTGACCTGTCGGCGCTGAAGACCTTTTACCGCCATTTGCGGCGGCGTTTTTCCGTCGCGAATGACGCCATCGGCGCGATGCGCGGTCCGAAACTGAAACAGAGGCTGCCGCGCCCCGTCGACGCCGCCTCGGCGGGAGAAATCATCGCCGCCGCGGGCGAGGGGCGAGAGCCCTGGATCGCAGCGCGCGACGCAGCGGTCTTCACGCTGCTTTACGGCGCGGGACTGCGCATTTCCGAAGCGCTCTCGCTCACCATGCGCGATGCGCCGTTCGGCGAGGCGCTGCGCATTACGGGAAAGGGCGGCAAGACGCGCCTTGCGCCGCTCCTGCCGGTCGTCAGGGAAGCGGCCGAGCGATATCGCGCGCTTCGCCCGCCGGCGTCGTCAGGCGATGAGCCGTTTTTTCTTTCCGTGCGCGGCAAGGGGTTGAGCGCACGGGTCGTGCAGCTGGAGATGAAGCGTCATGCGCGCGCGCTCGGCCTTGACGACAGCGCGACGCCGCACGCCTTGCGTCACGCTTTTGCGACCCATCTTCTGCAGGCGGGCGGCGATCTGCGCGCCATTCAGGAGCTTCTCGGTCACGCCTCGATCGCGGCGACGCAGCGCTATACGAAAGTCAATGAAGACGCGCTGCTCGCCGCCTACCGCACTGCTCATCCCCGCGCCTAGAACGCCAAGCCTGTTCATGGACAGAAACGGCGATCACTCCGCCTTGCGAGACGCGAAAGCCTTCCTGGCGCGGTATTTTGCGTTATAGGCCGCCAGATCGCGCTTCAATTCCGGCATCAGCAGATAGAGCGCGATGATATTCGGGATGCACATGCCGAAGAGCATGGCGTCGATGAAATCGATGATCGAGGAAAGAGAGATCGCCGCGCCGAGCGAAAGAACGGCGCAGAGCGAGACCTTGAATGTGACATCGACGGCCTTTGACGGCCCGAAAATATAAGCCGCCGCCTGCGCGCCGTAGAACGCCCAGCTGACCAGCGTCGTAAAGGCGAACAGCATCGAGGCGACGAGAAGGATGACCGGAAACCAGGAAAACGCGCTTTCATAAGCGGCCGACGTGATTTCGATCCCGTGATTGGGCGGATGAAAAAGATAGGGTTCATAGGCGCCGGTGACGATGACGACGAGCGCGGTGATCGTGCACACGACGATCGTATCGATGAACGGTTCGAGCGAGGCGACGAAGCCTTCCGTCATCGGTTCGCTCGTCTTCACCGCCGCATGGGCGATAGCTGATGAACCGATGCCGGCTTCATTAGAATAGGTCGCCCGTTTGATGCCGTTGATGAGCGCGCCGACAAACCCGCCCCCGGCGGCTTCCAGTCCGAACGCGCTTTTGAAGATGATCGCGATCGCGCCCGGCACGGCGTCGATGTTCATGACGATGATGACGATGCCGGCGCCGAGATAAAGAAGCCCCATCGACGGCACGAGGATGCCGGAAACGAAACCGATGCGCCTGATGCCGCCGAGGACGACAGCGGCGACGAGCGAGCAGAGAATGACGCCGTAGGCGAGCGGCGCCTCGACGCCGGTGACGGAAGAAAACTGCGCGTAGCTCTGATTGACCTGCAGAAGGCTGATTGAGCCGCCCATCGCCATCACCGCGAAAAAGACGGCGGCGACTTTGCCGAGCGTCTTCAGGCCGCGGCGGCTCAGCACGTCTTCGATATAATACATCGGCCCGCCGATTGTGCGGCCGTCGGCCTGAACGCGCCGGTATTTCACCGCGAGCGCGCATTCGGCGAATTTCGACGACATGCCGAAAAAGCCGGCGAGCATCATCCAGAAGACCGCGCCCGGTCCGCCGATGGCGATCGCGACCGGCACCGAGGCGATGTTGCCGAGCCCGACCGTGCCGGACAGCGCGGAGGAAAGCGCCTGGAAGTGAGAGATTTCACCGGCGCCGCCCTGCAGGTGATGCGTGCGCCGACCGGAAACGAGCGCCAGCGCATGACCGAACCCCGTCAGATTAATGAACCGCAAGGAGAAGGTGAAAATAATGGCGGCGGCGATCAGCCAGATGACGACAAGCGGCACGCTGACGCCGAAAATGTCGACTGCAAAGAAGATGACGCTGTTTACCGCACGGCTGATCGGCGCGACGGCGACGTCGATCTGTTCGGCGAGAGTCGCGCTTTCTGTGGCCGCCATGTGGAAATTCCGCCTGTGATAATGTTCCGCAATTGCGCTTACGGCTAGGAATGCAATTATCGCGTGAATAGGCAAGGGTGAATTTCAACGCGCGGTTTTGCAGAAAACCATTGCGCTCACGGCGAACTTAAATATTTTGACGGCTTCTTGAATTAGCGTTTTTTCGGGGAAAAGAGCGCACAAATTGGCCGCAAAGGGGTGGCCTAAAGGCGTCGCCGGCATCTCCCCCGCTGGCGGCAAGGGAGCGGCGCCGGTCCTTGACTGGCGTCGCTTTCTTTTTGCGGATTGTTCCGTCCCCGGTTTTTTTTGCGCCCGACTTTCTTCGTCAAAGTCCTTTGAGCGCCTGATCGAGATCGCGCCGGAGATCTTCAAGGTCTTCAATGCCGACGGAGAGACGCACAAGCGAATCGTCAACGCCGAGTTCCTTGCGGCGTTCCGGCGGGATCGACGCGTGCGTCATGACGCCGGGATGCTCGATCAGGCTTTCAACGCCGCCGAGCGATTCGGCGAGCGTGAAAAGCTCAACGCGTTCGAGCATCGTCTTCGCCGCGGCGAGCCCGCCTTTCAGGTAAATCGTCAGCATGCCCCCGAATGCGTCCATTTGGCGCTTGGCGATCGCATGTCCCGGATGGCTTGCCAGGCCGGGATAGGAAACGCGCGCAACGGCCGGATGCGCCTCAAGCCATTCCGCAAGCGCTGCGGCGTTCGAACAATGACGCTCAAGGCGCACGGAGAGCGTCTTCAGCCCGCGCAGGGCGAGGTAAGAATCAAAAGGTCCCTGAATGCCGCCGACCGAATTCTGCAGGAATTGCAGTCGTTCCGCGAGGTCCTTGTCATTGACGACAAGCACGCCGCCGACGACATCGGAATGGCCGGCGATGTATTTCGTCGCCGAATGCATGACGATATCGGCGCCGAGATCGAGCGGGCGCTGGCAATAGGGCGATGCGAAGGTGTTGTCGCAGCCGACGAGAACGCCTTTCTTTTTCGCAATCGCAGCGATCGCTTCAATATCGACGATCTTGAGCATCGGGTTTGTCGGCGTTTCAATCCAGACGAGCTTCGTCTGCGGCGTCAGCGCCTTTTCGAATTTTTCCGGCTTGCCGAGATCGACATAGGAAACGGCCAGATTGGCTGAGGATTTGCGAACCCGTTCAAACAGCCGGTAGGTGCCGCCATAGACATCATCCATCGCGACGACATGGCTGCCGGCGGGGAAAAGTTCGAGCGCGGTTGAAATCGCCGCCATGCCCGATGCGAAGGCGAAACCGCGCGCGCCGTTCTCAAGATCGGCGATGCAGCGTTCATAGGCGAAGCGCGTCGGGTTGTGCCCGCGCGCATAAACAAAGCCCTTGTGCACGCCGGGGCTTTCCTGCGCATAGGTCGATGTCTGGTAGATCGGCTGCATGACCGCCCCGGTCAGCGGGTCATGTTCCTGCCCGCCATGGATGACGCGGCTCGAAAAGGCGAAACGGTTCTTTTTTTCCGTCATGGCGCACCGATCAATTGATGAAGGGGGACCCGGCTAGCAGCTTTGCCGGCCTGAGAAAAGCACGGCGCGCCGGAATGGGCGGAGGCGCTGAAAGGCTGCGCGATCCCGGTTGCGCTCGGTTTTCAAGTCAGCGCCATTCCCCCTCTCCCTGCGGGAGAGGGGGGGTGAGGGGAGGCCTTCTTCAGGATTCGCGAGGGCTTAAATTGAGATCGTCGGCACAGCCGCTCACCCGGAACGCTGACGCGTTCCACCCTCTCCCGTAAACGGGAGAGGGTTTGATCACCGCGCGTCATTTCCCGCCGCGCCGCATCCGGGATGACGGCGTTCATCAGCGCCCCAAAAGGTTGACCATCCGTCTACGGAATACCTGCCTGCGGTAATAGGAATTGGACGATCCTGCTATGGAATTTCGCGCTGCGCCGGGCGCGGGAAATTTTTTGCGTTAACCATGCAGCGCATTGAAATTGGCCGGATAAAAAAACTTGTCCCACCACTTATCCAACCGTTTATCCCCCGGGTTATCCCACCACTTATCCCCCGACTTATCCGACACCCCGCCGGCGGGCCTATTCTCTCTCTCGCCGGATCGGGAGAGGCGTTGGGCCTGCCGTTCCTCAACGGATCCGGCGCGGCGCGCTTCGGCGCCTTGCGGCGTTACGGACGCGAGGCGAACGCAGTCGTCCCCCATGCCGGCGAACCGCTCAACGAGTTGGGCGGCGCGCGAGGATCGGAAGGTGCGAAAAAAGAGCCGCAATGGATGGAAGGCGCATCGCGCCGGTCATTCATGATGCGCGGGACGCGAGCGCGTCCCATAAAAAA
>JAGRED010000331.1 GCA_020446725.1 Parvularculaceae bacterium
CGCCTTGTTTGCGGGGCGTGCATTACCCCTCAAGCCGTTTCGCGTATCGTGTCCCACCTTACGCCGGCTGACCGGTTCCGCAGTTCTTTCGTCGCATCGATAGCAACGACAAGGTCAAACAGCGTCGCTGCCGCGATCAGCGGCAGCTTGTGCAGCCGCTTCAGCGACCAGTTGTCACGCCTGCGTAAACGGCGGAAAACGTAGTTACGCGGAATGGCGTCGCCTTCGGCGACACCTTTTGCAATCACGCCTTCAAGCCATCCAGGGTCCTGTTCGTTTCTGCGCGCGATTTCAGCGGCGGGGTCGAGCCCGTCTTTGCGCCAGCGCTGGATTTCCCGGTAAACGAGACGATTGATGGCCGTGCCGGCCGCCTGGCGTCGCTCATATCGATAGACGCCGCTAAGCGATTCATAAGGTGCGTAGAAATGGCGAACGGCCGGCGCGCGACAGATGCGTGCGCGTTCTTCGGGATGCGTGAAACTTCCGGTGAGCGTCATCGCCCGCAGGAAGCCGTCCTCGACGACGAGGCCGCGCGGCAAGACGATTGATCGCAAGGTATTCGCGCGCGCGGCGTAAAGCTGGCCCGACAAGGCGGTGTCGCCGTCGCTTCCGGTCTTTTGCATCGCGCGGATAAGGACGGCGAAAAAGCCTTTTGATCCGAACTTCTTCACCGGCTGATCGGGAGCAATCTCGATTTCAGGTTTCTCTTCCAGGTGTTGAATAAGGCGCGAGAGCGCGTCGTCGCGCTCGAATTCGATATCCGCATCGAGCAGCACGAAATAGTCCGTGTCCTTGGCGCTCGCTTCATGAATGAAAACATTCCAGGCGTTAGCCTTGCCGGGTTCGGCAAGTTCCAGCACCTCGGCGCGCAGGTTCGGCGCGCCCAGCGCCGCCTTCAAGGCGGCGTCAGCGACGGCCGCCGTTCGATCAATGCAGCCATTGGCGACTAGGATGATCTCTTTCTCGGTCTCGGCGTCGGCGAACACCGTCTGCCGCATCAGGGACGCGACGGTCGATTCGATGAACCGTTCTTCATTGTAGGCGAGAATGCCGATTGATATTTTCATTCGGGCGACGCCGGCGGGTCAGTCGGGAACATAGTCCGGCAGGAAGGATTCGACCCGCGCAACCATCTCGTGAAGCTTTGCGTCAGCATCTTCAATCGGCATGTCATCCCTGATCGGCGTAATCAGGCGCACCATCGCGCCGTCAGACCTCTTGCGCGTCACGGCGTCGACGATGAGCCAGAATTTCATGACGAACTCATTGGCGATTTTTCGCCCGCGCTGATCATACCAGTAATAGACAAGCTGACGGTAGTCGCCGTTCTGGATGATCAGGCGGTTATAGTGGAATGGACGTCCGTCGGCGGTTTCGGAATAAACAGTCCTTTGCGCGGTGATCCGCCATCCGCCGCCTGGAATGCATTGGCGCGGGCTGTGCCAGGACCGGCCGTCTCTCTGGGCGTCCAGATAGGCGAGATACAGATTGAACTCGTCGCCGTCAGGCGATCTCAGATTGACGACGATTGAATCATCGGCGCCGAGCGTCTCGGCGATGGTCGGATCAATCGGGCGCACGTCCTTTGACCAGTCGCCGAATTCGCCCGGCACGCCGGCGAAATCCTTGCGGTCGGGAATAATCAGCGAGTCGGTCGTGATCACCTTGGACGCCGCCAGGCCAAGACCCGTTGCGACGACAATTGATGCGAATACGGCGCGCAGCGATCTTTTTGATGCGCGGGGCGCAATGACGGGCAGATCCGGCGTCGTCAGGGCGTCAAGCGGATTGACGCGCGGCGAAGAAAATCGGGAGAGGATGGCGATGATGGCGAACAGGGCGGCGAGGCAAAACAGGAAAACAACCCAGCCTTCGAAGAAGTGAAGCGCGCCTTCCGCATGTTCGACGCCGTATGCCTGAACAAGCGCCGCAGTCGCGGCGATGCGCGCGGAATTCATCAGGATCGTGATCGGAATTGTCGCGGTGATGATCACAAGGCGCTGCCATAAACGCCCACGGAACATATAAGCGGCCATAACGCCGAGGCTAAGGAACGGAAAGAGATACCGCAGCCCGCTGCACGCTTCCGCGACCTGCAGTTTGTATTCGCCGAGATCGATGATGTTTCCGGACAGATGGACCGGGATGCCCATCGCCTCCACCATGAAGACGCCGAGCACGGACGACATCTGCTGGAATTTCCAGGAAAGAACGGTGATCACCCAATAAGGCGGCGGCACGGCGAAGAAGAGAAACGCGACCGGCGCGGCGACGGCCCGCAGCAGCGATAGACCGCCATAGGCGGCGACCATGCCGGCGATGGCGACGACAAGACCCAGATGCTGAAACAGATAGATGCTGGTGAGCTGCCCCAAAAGAAGCAGCCCGAGCGCAAGAGCGATGAGAAAGAAACCGCTCAGCGACGGGGCGCCGATGCTCTTGATGACGGCGCTGCGATTGATCCAGACGAGATAGGCTGAGATCAGCGGAATGAAGTAGCTGTGCGAAAGCTCCTGTTGCTGTCCCCATCGACGCCAGAGATTGAATGACGCGTCCCGGAACAGCACAGCCAGCACGCCAGCCGTGATCACAATGGCGGCGATTTTCCAATAACGTGTCGCTGTCGGCGAGGCGTTAAGCGGCGTGTCGGCGGCGTTCAATCGATTCTCCGGGCGCCTGATCGGCAGGGGCCCATCAGGCGTAACTGATTACGTCCGGCCGTTGCAATAATCATTCAACGACGGAAGGGTGATTTGATCACAAGGGGCTGAAGCCGTTAACCACGAGGAAAGCGGCGTAGGCGAGCGCCGCGGCGCCGGTGATGATCAGGCCGGAAAGCGTCCCAATCGGCAGCGGTTTGCGCATGCGCGCTTTAGCCGTCAGAGCCAATACCCCGACGCCGAGAAGCCCGGCGACGAGGCCCGCCGCCGCAAACCAGCGAACCCAGCCGAGCAGGCCGGCCAGCAGCAAAAGTTCATTGGCTTCAAACGTCGCATAGGCGCCGTAGCCGAGACCAAGAACGCTCGCCGCGCCGAAAAGCGCTGTGACAAAGGCGAGAGGGCGCGCGCCGAAAGTCGGCATGGCGGGATTGCGATTGATGAGACGGGCTGCGGGCGACAGCAGGTAAATGATAAACCCGACAAGCAGCGCGATGGCGGAGGCGCCGAACCAAAGCGCCGGCGCGGCCGCCTTTTTCTCATCCTCGCCGGCGAGCGCCGCAAGGCGGACCAGACCTTCGGTCTGGAAAAGACGACCGGAGAAATCAGGCGCCTTCATTTCGTCCGCGCAGCTCGTGTCGACCTTGTCGGTCGGCGCGTCGAAAAATTTCGTGATGAAGTCGCCGGCGCATTTCACCGACCGGGTCGGTCCGTGTCCTGCGTAAGGGAACTCGACATAGGTTCCGTTTGCAAAGCCGGGAAGGATCGCCTTTGCAAGCGGCGGCGGCGTAATCGGGTCCATCTGGCCGTTGGCGATGACAGCCGGCAGATCGGTTGAGACCGAAGCGAAATCTTCTTCCGGCCGCG
>JAGRED010000332.1 GCA_020446725.1 Parvularculaceae bacterium
ATGCGACAGGCAGTTCAGTCGAGGAGCGCGACCGCGATTGGTCCCTTTTCACTTATGCGATTTCGCGTGAAACACTCGTCGAGCCAGCTCGAATCATTCCTGCGACATTGCTGCTGGCGCCGCCGCTATCCGACAGCTTTGCAAAGCTGATGTATGCTTTGGGGGCGTTTATCAAAAAGCTGCGCAATTAGACCCCAAACACCCGCTTCGCATTTCCGCTCAAAAACGCCTCCTTCCCCGCCTCATCGAGCCCGAGCAGGTCAAGCTTTTCTAGGCATCTTTTCGCCGTCAGCATCGGGAAATTGGTGCCGAACATGACACGGCCCTTCCCCTCGCCTTTCATGATCTTCACGAAGTCTTCGGGGAGGCGATGCAGCGCGTAGGCGCTGGTGTCGAGGTGGAAGTTCGGGAATTTCCGGATCATCGTCAGCACCTCGTCGAGCCAAGGAAAACCGACATGGCCGCCGACGACGACAAGCTCGGGGAAATCGATCATCACGTCTTCAAGATATGGGATCAATCGTCCGGTGTCGGAGCGTTTCAGGGGCCCCGTATGCCCTATTTGCGTGCAGAAAGGCAGGCCCGCATCAACACAGGCGGCGTAAACCGGATAATAGCGCCGGTCGTTCGGCGGCAGATCCCAAAGCCAAGGAACGATCCGCACCCCGACAAATTTGCCGGTCTTCGCGCGGCGGCGGATTTCCCGCACCGCCTCCATCGGTTCTGAAAGATCCGCCCCGATAAGGCCTTTGACGCGCGAGGGCGTGCGATCAATCGCTGATTCAACCTCGTCATTCGAGATGAGATCGCCCCGCGGCGAGGACCAGCCGGATATGAGCGACATCGAGACGCCGGCCTCATCCATCGCTGCCAAGAGCGATTCAACCGGCGTATCAGTCGAGGGCGTTTCCTGCGCCGTCCAGCGCATAAGACTTGCGAGCCATTTCTCGCGCCAGAACCGCGCGGTCGGCAGTTGAGCCCAAACGTCGATGACAGCCATAATAGCCTCCGCCCGATTTATCGGCCCGACGGCTCCATCCCGCAACGATTACAGGCAGCGCGTCGGATCGTCGCTGCGTCATCTGACCCGCTCGCTTTCCGGATGGTTGATATATATCAGCCTTGATATATAAAGTCCTGCCGTCAAGGAGCCCCCTCTCGTGGATCTCGACGCCCTCCTACTCTCGCGCCTGCAATTTGCCTTCGTCGTCGCGTTCCACATCCTCTTTCCGGCCTTCACGATCGGCCTCGCCGCCTTCCTGGCGGTCTGCGAGGGCCTGTGGCTGTGGACGAAACGCGAGATCTTCCTTCGGCTCTATCTCCACTGGGTGAAGATATTCGCGCTCGCTTTCGCGATGGGCGTCGTCTCCGGCGTCGTCATGAGCTACCAATTCGGCACGAACTGGTCCGTCTTCGCCGACAAGGCCGGCAGCGTTATAGGACCGCTCCTCGCCTATGAGGTTTTGACGGCCTTTTTCCTTGAGGCGAGTTTTCTCGGCGTCATGCTGTTCGGATGGAAACGCGTCGGGCGCGGCCTTCATTTCTTTGCGACCTGCGCGGTCGCGGTCGGCACGACGATCTCAGCGTTCTGGATTCTCTCCGCCAATAGCTGGATGCAAACGCCGGCCGGTTTCGCCATCGACGAGGCCGGTCGCTTCTACGCGACGAACTGGGTCGAGGTGATCTTCAATCCGAGCTTTCCATCCCGCCTCGTCCATATGCTGCTTGCCGCCTATATCACGACGGCCGCGGCGGTGCTCGCCGCAGGGGCGGCGCAAGTGATCGTCCGCAGGACCGCCGATCCGACAATTGCGCAAATGAAAATGGCGGCCGGCACGCTCGCACTGTTGATGCCGCTGCAGATCATCGCCGGCCACTGGTCGGGCGAGATCGCGCACGAACATCAGCCCGCCAAGATCGCCGCAATGGAAGGCTGGTGGGAAACGAAAGACGTTCAGCCGACGATCATTTTCGGCATGCCCGACGAAGAAGCCGGCGAGACGAAATTCAAAATCGAGATTCCGGGAACCAGCCCTTATCTCTTCGCCGGCGGTAAGGCGCTAAAAGGCCTCAACGAATTTCACCCCGACGATCGGCCGCCGGTTTTCGTTGTTTTCTGGGGCTTTCGGGTCATGGTCGGCGCCGGTCTCGGCATGCTCGGCCTCGGCGTATGGGCGTTGGTCCTCTGGCACGCCGGCCGTCTCGGCAAGCCTTCGCTCTTTCACTATCTCGCAGTTCCGGGCGGCGCGCTCGGCTTTATCGCGGTCGTCACCGGCTGGATCGTCGCCGAGGTCGGCCGCCAGCCCTACACCGTATACGGAGCTTTGCGCACAAGCGAGAGCGTCGCGCCGGTCGAAGCCGGTCCCGTAGCCTTCTCACTTGCGCTGTTCATGATCGTCTACGCAATCGTCTTCACCGCCGGCGCGGTATACATGGCGCGCGTCGCGCTGCGCGGGTTTGACGATGCGCTCCCGCCCGCGTCGGACAAAGCCTGGCGGGCGCCCGGCACGCCGCTCGCCGCTGTCGACGAGCCGGCTGAGACGACGGCCTGAAAGGAACAAATCATGGACCTTGCTCTCATCTGGGCCTTTCTCATCGCGCTCGCCGTCATGCTTTACGTGCTTCTCGACGGTTTCGACCTCGGCGTCGGCATCCTCTTCGGCTTCGCCGCCGACGATCAGGAAAGAAACACCATCACCGCCTCGGTCGAACCCGTCTGGGACGGAAACGAAACCTGGCTCGTTCTTGGCGGCGGCGGATTGCTTGCCGCATTCCCGCTCGCTTACGCGATCCTGATGCCGGCCTTCTACATCCCGGTTACGATCATGCTCGCCGCGCTCATATTCCGCGGCGTCGCTTTCGAATTCCGGCACAAGGCCGTCCGGTCAACAACGCGCCTGTTCTGGAACGGCGCCTTCGCCGGCGGTTCGCTCGCCGCAACGCTTGCGCAAGGCCTTATCCTCGGCGGCTTCGTACAGGGCGTCGCCGTCGAGGGCGATCAATTCGCCGGCGGCGCCTTCGATTGGCTGACGCCGTTTTCAATTCTGGTCGCCGCGTCGGTCATGTGCGGTTACGTGCTGCTTGGCGCTTGCTGGCTGATCCTCAAGACTGAAGACCGCCTTCAGGGTGATGCGCGCAAATGGGCGCGCCGCGCGCTTATAGCGGTCGCCCTCGCAATGGCCGCCGTCAGCCTGGCGACGCTTTCAATCGATCCCCGCGTCACTGAGCGCTGGGGCGTTTCCATGAGCGCAATCAACCTCGCGAAATTCTGGAAAGTCGCGCCCGTGCCCGCTGCCGCGGCCGGGCTCATTTTCCTCCTCTGGCGCGACCTTTTTCGCAATCCCGAGGGCGCGCCGGACTGGCGGCCTTTCGCCCTCGCCGCAGGCCTCTTCCTGACCGGCTATCTCGGCCTTGCGATCTCGCTCTTTCCCTACAATGTCCCCTTCGCGAAAAGCGTCTGGGAAACGGCAGCCCGCGACAATGCGCTCGGCCTTATGCTCGCCGGCGCGGTCGTCATGCTGCCTGTGATCCTTGGCTACACGCTATACGTATACAGACTGTTCTGGGGCAAAGTACGCGTCGGTGACGGATATCATGGCTGATCTATTTCGACCGACGCCACCCGACAACGAAGACGCGCGCCTCCCGCTTCGAAAGCGATTGCTTGCGTTTTTGCTGCTGGCGCTCGCCGGGCTCCTCGCGACCGCCGGCGTCGCCTATCTCATGCGCGCTTTGCTAGGCCTTTGACGCTTTTCGCCACGGCATCAAGTGTTCATCGAATCGAAGAAAGCCTCATTCGACTTCGTCTGCCTGAGCTTGTCGAGCAGGAAGTCGATCGCGTCCGACGTGCCCATCGGGTTGAGGATGCGGCGAAGGACATAGACCTTTTGCAGCTCGCTCTTCGGCACTAGGAGGTCTTCCTTCCGCGTGCCGGATTTTGCGATGTCGATCGCCGGGAAGGTGCGCTTGTCGGCGACCTTGCGGTCAAGGACGAGTTCAGAGTTGCCGGTGCCCTTGAACTCTTCAAAGATGACTTCGTCCATCTTCGAGCCGGTATCGATCAGCGCAGTCGCGATAATCGTGAGCGACCCGCCTTCCTCGATATTGCGCGCGGCCCCGAAGAACCGCTTCGGACGCTGGAGCGCGTTGGCGTCGACTCCGCCGGTCAGCACCTTGCCCGAAGACGGCACGACGGTGTTGTAGGCGCGGCCCAATCGCGTGATCGAGTCGAGAAGGATGACGACATCGCGGCCGTGCTCGACGAGGCGTTTCGCCTTCTCGATGACCATTTCGGCGACAGCGACGTGGCGCGTCGCCGGCTCGTCGAACGTCGAGGAAACAACCTCGCCTTTCACCGAGCGCTGCATATCGGTCACTTCTTCCGGGCGCTCGTCGATCAGGAGAACAATCAGATAGCACTCGGGATGATTGACTTCGATCGAGTGCGCGATGTTCTGCAGAATGACGGTCTTGCCGGTGCGTGGCTGTGCGACGATGAGCGAACGTTGCCCCTTCCCGATCGGCGCGACGAGGTCGATGACACGCGCCGTCAGGTCCTTCTTTTTCGTATCTTCCGTCGTGGTGATTTCCATCTTCAGTCGCTCATCGGGATAGAGCGGCGTAAGATTGTCGAAATGGACCTTGTGGCGCGTCTTTTCCGGGTCCTCGAAATTGATCGTCGAGACCTTCAGCAGAGCGAAATAGCGCTCGCCTTCCTTCGGACTTCTGATCTCGCCGAGAACCGTATCGCCCGTCCGCAGCGCAAACCGCCGGATCTGCGACGGCGACACGTAGATATCGTCCGGGCCGGGAAGGTAGTTCGCTTCCGGGGAACGCAGGAACCCGAAGCCGTCCGGCAGAACCTCAAGCACCCCGCCGCCCTTGATCTCAACCTCGCGGTCGGCGAGCTCCTTCAGGATCGCGAACATCATGTCCTGACGTCGCATGGTCGAGGCGTTTTCGACCTCGAGCTCCTCGGCGAAGGCGAGCAGGTCGTTCGGCGATTTTTCCTTGAGATCGTCGAGGGAGAGCTGGCTGGGAATAGTCATGGGCGGGGCTTTCAAAAACGCGGGAAACCCCGGCGCAGGGGCCGGAAGCTCAGGGCTTGTTTGTTGAACCGGACGCGCGGGACGCTGGATTTGAAAAGCGCCGAACGCGAAAAAAGGAGAGTCCCCGCAGATATAGAGCCTTGACGCCGCTCGTCAATGGCTGCGCGTTTC
>JAGRED010000333.1 GCA_020446725.1 Parvularculaceae bacterium
CAATCCCGACGCGCCGATCTGCGTTCTCACGCCGCTGCCGGACGAGCCCGATTGTCGCTCGGATGATGATGCGCGCAACTGGGTGATCATCATCAATCAGTTCGCCTGTTCGGGTCAGTGCGACCTTGGCGCTGTTGAACTCAGGATGGGTGATAATGACCGTAACCTCATCTCCTGGACCACGGCCTTTGACATTGATCGTCCTTCGACAAGGACGGTTTCCTTTGGGACCCGGTTCACTGGGGAAGGCGCGATCTTCGAGGCGGCCTTTACGGATCAGTCTTTCGTCATGTCTGCGCCGATTGCGCTCAGCGCGCCCGACCATGGAATTACGCGGCTGCGGACAGTGTCCGTGACCTTTCGGTCCGGGCGCACCGCGCTGATATCCTTCAGCTTTACGCCGTACCGCGCCCGGCCTTAGTGTCGCAGGCGGGGGGCTTGGAATTCGGCCCCGCAGAAGGCTATAGACACCGCCAGACCGAATTTGAGAGGGCGAATTCCATGGCCGGAGCCGAGGTCAAGCACGACTATCATCTCGTCAATCCGAGCCCGTGGCCGATCATCGGCTCGCTGGCCGCGACCATCATGATGGCGGGCGCTGTCGCATGGATGAAATCCGGCGCGGGCGAGACCGGCCTTGTGCTCGGCGCCGCGGACGCCGCCGGCAACCACGCCTTCGCCCTCAAGGGCAACTGGCTTTTCCTGATCGGCCTCGCCGGCGTGCTCGTCACCATGGCGGGCTGGTGGCGCGACGTCATCAAGGAAAGCCTCGCCGGCGAGAACACCTCGCTCGTCGTTCGCCTCGGCCTTCGTTACGGCATGATCCTTTTCATCGCGTCCGAAGTGATGTTCTTCGCAGCATGGTTCTGGGCCTTCTTCGGCGCGGCGCTCTTCCCCGATGCGCGCGATGCGGTGATGCTGACGGACGGCACGCAGATGCTGAACACGAACGGCGATCCGGCGTTTCTCGGCAATGATTTCCGCCAGCACTACACGGACAGCATGTGGCCGCCGAAAGGCGTTGAGCCGCTCGACCCGTGGGGGCTGCCGCTCATCAACACGCTGATCCTTCTCCTGTCGGGAACGACCGTCACCTGGGCGCACCATGCGATCCAGCACGATGACCAGAAGGGCCTCGTTCAGGGCCTCATCGTGACGATCGTGCTCGGCGCCTTCTTCACCTTCCTTCAGGCGGTCGAATACACCGAAGCCTTGTCGCTCGGCATGTTCAAGTTTTCAGGCGGCGGCATCTACGGCGCGTCATTCTTCATGGCGACCGGCTTTCACGGCCTGCATGTCATCATCGGCACGATCTTCCTGACCGTCTGCCTTTTCCGCGCGCTGGCCGGGCACTTCACGTCGGAGCGCCACTTTGGATTCGAGGCGGCGGCGTGGTATTGGCACTTTGTCGACGTGGTGTGGCTGTTCCTGTTCGCCTTCATCTACGTCCTCGGCAACCAGGGCCTGCTTTCCTAAAGAAGGCGCCGGGCTTTGGGGCTTCACTGGAGGGCCCGATGTTCCGCCTTACGCGTCTCGCCGGTCTTTGCGCCGGCGCCGGCCTTCTCGCCGGATGCCTCGTTTCCGACGGTCCGCTGTTCAACGAAACGAACGCCGCCGCGACGCCGCTCGCCGCCGCCAAATATGACGGCTGTTCCGAGCCGGCTGACGGCGAGGAAGACTGCAACGTCGTGACGGTGACGCTCGAAGCGGGCGGGCGCTATCTCTTCGCAGTCGAAGACGACGTCATCGAAGCGCGGTTTCGGGAAATCGGGAATAGCGACTATTCCGTTCAGATGGATGATGGCGACGGCGAGGGTTACCAGTATTACTGGGGCCGCGTTGAAGGGGATACGTTCAGCCTCGTCATGATGTGGTGCGGCGATCTTCCGCGCGCGCTCGTCGACCGGCTTGTCGGCGAGGGCGGGATCGAGGTCGATGAGGATTATTCAACCTGCACCGTCAAGACCGCCGACGCCGTTGACGCCGCCGCGCGCTCCTACGCGCTCGGGGAGACGACGAGCGACAGCGTACTCAGGATGACGCCGGCCGGAAATCAATGACCTATTACCCGCCTGTTTCGCCCTATACGGCCGGGCTGGCCGGCAAATGTCCGCGCTGCGGGCAGGGCGCCTTGTTCAGGAATTTCCTCGCGCTGAAGGATCGCTGCCCGGTTTGCAGCCTTGATTATTCCAAGGCGGATTCGGGCGACGGGCCGGCCGTTTTCGTGATGTTCATCGTCGGCTTCGTCGCGGTCGCTGTCGCGTTCGTCGCGCGTTTCGTCTGGTATGCGCCGATCCTGACCGCCTTCGCTATTTCAGGCGTCGTTGCAATCGCGCTGTCGCTTGCGTTGTTGCGCCCGTTCAAGGCGACGCTCATCGCGCTTCAATATCAGCACAAGGCCGAGGAAGGCCGGCTCGAGGAATGACGTTCCGCTTCCGGCCGGGCCTTGCTGTTGCGACGGCGATTGCGCTCGCCATTCTCTGTTCGCTCGGCGTCTGGCAATTGCAGCGCCTTGAATGGAAACGCGACATCATCGAGCGGATGACAACCCGCCTTTCCGCTGCGCCGATCGCCTTTGACGATGCGATGGCGCGCGAAGCGTCGGGCGAGAACATGGAATACCAGCCCGTGTTTCTCGAAGGCGTATACGCGCACGATCTCGAAACGCGGGTCTTCGGCACCTATGAAGGCGCTGCGGGCGTTTACGTGTTCACGCCGCTTGACGCAGCGGATCCCAAGACCGGCGGGCGACGTTTCGTCTACGTCAATCGCGGGTTCGCGCCGCAGGCGTTTCGCGACCCGGAAACGCGCGCAGACGGACGGGTCGACGGCGCGGTGCGCATTGACGGTCTCTTTCGGCATGCCGAACGCCGTCGCAATTTCGAGAAGTGGCTGGCGCCGCACGATCAGCCCGATGACAATCTCTATTTCATCCGCGACCCTCAAATCCTCGCGGCCCGCCATTCGATCGATACGGCGCCGTTCTACATCGACAGCGATGGGCGCGAGAGCGCCGCGGCGTGGCCGAAAGGCGGGCTCACCCGCATCGACATTCCGAACCGGCATTTCGAATATGCGCTGACCTGGTTCGGGCTCGCCGCCGCGCTCATCGGCGTATTTCTGGCGTATTCGCTGAAGCGGAGCGACGCTTGACCGCCATCGGCCGCGCCCCTATCCACGCGCTCAATGGCTGACGCAAAAAAACCGCTCTCCTTTCAGGG
>JAGRED010000334.1 GCA_020446725.1 Parvularculaceae bacterium
CCCCTGGAAGAGCTTGTCGACAAGCGCGGCGATTTTCGGTCGGAGAACGTTCTGCCCGATTATGTGAAATTCTTCCTCGACGGCATTCCGCCAACCTATACGGCGAAATTCATCGAACCTTACCTGCCGACCGAAAAATTCGGCGATCATTTTACCGGCGAAGTCTATTATTCGGCGGACGAGCTGGCGCGGCTTGTCACCAAATTCGACGCAAGCGGCGCGACCGTCAAAATCCATGCGACCGGCGACGGTTCGGTTCGCGCCGCGCTCGACGCCTTCGAAGCCGCGCGGAAAAAGAACGGAAACAGCGGCCTTCCGCACCAGATCGCGCATGCGGGTTATGTTCATCCTGACGATCGCAGAAGGTTCGGCGAACTTGGCGTCGTCGTCGATGCGTGCCCGACCTTCTGGTTTCCGCAGATCATCGTCACGGCGATCGAATGGGCGATTGGCCATGAGCGCGCCTATGAATATTGGCCGTTCCGCGATTTGATCGATCAGGGAGCGATCGTCGCGCTCGGCTCCGACTGGCCAGTCCTGCCGTCGCCTAATCCGCTCCTCGGGCTCGAAGGCATGGTGACGCGCCGCGACCCCGCGACCAACGGTTCCGAGCCGTTATGGGCGGAACAAGCGATCACGCTGGATGAAGCGGTTCGCGCCGCGACGATCAACGGCGCAAAGGCGCTCAACATCGCCGCCGAGGCGGGGTCGATCGAGGTTGGAAAATCCGCCGACCTTGTCGTCTTCGACCGCAACCTCTTCGAAATCCCCGTCGAGGAGATCTCCGACGCGAAAGTCCTGATGACGCTTTATCGCGGAAATACCGTTTACGAAGCGGCGGCGGGCGCGGAATAATCGCCTGGCTAAACCTTGACTCCTCTCTTCGTTGAATCAAAGTTTTCCTCTAACCGGGGTCGGGGTGCGGGGTGGGGAAAATGTTTATTCGATCTGCGATTCTCGTTGCGGTGTCGGCCTGCGCCGTCGCCAGCTGCAAATCAACCGGCAAGGCCGGGCCGGCTGTAGCGACGCCACTGGCGTCAAAGACGGCGATTACCTGCGACGTTTATACCGCCTACGCAGCGATCGATAGTCTGCTGACGCGCACAATTGCTTTACGGCGCGGATACGAGGCGCTCTCCCGATCGAACCCGGCCCACCCGCTGCTCATCATCAGCGCGCCGAGCGTCGACAGCGCAATCGTCAGGCTTGCAGAAATCCTTCGTCCATTCCGCGCCGGTCTCGTCGAGCGATGCGATGCCGCCGCAAGATGTTCGGGAGCCGCCAGCGACTGCCGGGCGCTTGGCGATGGGCTGGTCGCCTTTGAAGAAGAGATGACACGCGACAGATATATCTGGCTCGCAGACAAAAGCTTCGAGGCTTATGGCGAAAATCTCGCCAAAATGGAGGCCATCCTAGCTAAAGGTCCGGATGGCGTCGGCTTCATCGATCTTCAGGAAAGCGACGAGGCGGCGGCGAATCTCTCTGATTCGATTGAACGTCTTTATACCGAAGGTGACGTTGCGAGGCCGGATCGATGCTATGCGCCGGCCGCTGCAAATGCGAGTGAGGCCGCGCAATTGCTAATACCGGCTTCCATGCAAGGCGAACCAGTTGCGCCGTCCGCCGAATTCAGATGGCCGGCGCCGCCAATCGACGCCGATGTTGAAATTGAACGAGCGCTCTTCGTCGAAAAGTTCGGTTTCTCTCAGGCGCAATTCGACGAGAATGTCGGCTTCGTTCTTTTCGACATGAAGAATGACCGGATCATGCGCAGCCATAATTCCGATCGCCTGTTCCCCCTCGCATCGGTGACGAAACTTTTCACAATGCTCGCTGTGGCGGAAACCTTTGAGACAATTCAGGAATGGGCGCGCCGGGACCTCGCCTTCA
>JAGRED010000335.1 GCA_020446725.1 Parvularculaceae bacterium
CGTGCAGGCGCGTCCACAGAAGAACGCCGCTGAGGCTCATGAACATCAGCGCGCCCGCGACAGCGTCAGCGAGCAGAACGTACGCCTTGCCGAGACCGGTGATGGTGTGAAGATGAACAAGCGCCTTCAATAGGCTCGCTTCCTGCCGGGTAACGTTGACGACATTCGTTCCGGCCTCGTAGCGCCCGGCGATCACGGCGTTCGGTCCGCGAAAGATCACTTCGTAAGACGCCGCTCGCCGCACCGGATTTCCGTCAAAGAGAACAAGCTCGCCCTTCCTGGCGCTGACGCGAGCCGGTTTCGACGAAATCGAGAATTCAGAGCGCATCCAGTCGGCAAGCGCTTTCTGGTTTTCAATCGTTCCGACTTCGACCGGCACGTTGAGCGAGGCGACTTCGCGCAGCTTGCCGCCGTCGATCCGCCAGTTAGAAGAGTGATTGAGGTAAAAGCCGGTCAGCCCGAGGCAGAAAAACAGCGCCGCGCCGAACACGCCGGTCCAGGCGTGCATGCGCCGCAGCCAGAGGATGATCTCCTGCCCCTGATACGCACGCGGAATGAAGAGATACCCCCCGCTCCGCGCCGGTTTTTCCCGGCCCGCGCCTTTGCCGCCCGCCGCCGCTTCGCCGTCACTCATTCTTCCGCTCCCGAACGCTCTCTCTTGGCCGGACTCGCCGCAAATTTCCCGGCCGGCGCAATCGCCAAATTGTCGCAAGCCGTGACGGCCGTCAGGCGCGCCTCACTCCGCGATATCCTCGCTCCACAAAGCGGGATTGTCGGAGATGAACCGCGCCATCAGCGCGATCGAATCCGCATGCGCAAGGTCGATAACTTCAACGCCGTTCGCGCACAGGAATTCCTTATTGCCGCCGAAATTCTTCGTGTCGTTGATGACGACCCGCGGGATCTTGAACTGAACGATCGTCCCTGAACACATCATGCACGGGGAGAGCGAGGTGTAGAGCGTCATCCCGCGATAGGATTGCTGGCGGCCGGCCTTCCTCAGGCAATCCATTTCGCCATGCGCGATCGGATCGCCCATCTGGACGCGCTGGTTGTGGCCTGAGGCGATCAGCCTTTCGCCCTTGGCGAGTGCCGACCCGATCGGCAGGCCGCCATTGTCGGCGCTCTTCTTGGCTTCCATGAAAGCGAGTTCGGCGAAGCGCCGGTCCCAGTCCGTCATCGTCATCGCATCGCGGCCTTGTTGCGGACGGCAGTAAGACGCAAACTGCGCGGATCTTCAACCTGACCGGGGGCTGCGCCATGGTTACGATCGTCTCCCATCCGCTTGTGCAGCACAAGCTGACGCTGATGCGCGAGAAGTCGACCGACAACGCGCTGTTTCGCGAGACGCTGCGCGAGGTCTCGTTCCTCATCGCTTATGAAGTGACAAAAGATCTTCAGCTTGGCGCGCGCGACATCGAAACGCCGCTCGAAAAGGGGTCGTTCCCGTGGCTTGAAGGCCGACGCATATGTTTCATTTCAATTTTGCGCGCCGGCAACGGGCTTCTTGAAGGAATGCTCGATCTCATTCCCGATGCGCGCGTCGGCCACATCGGCCTTTACCGCGATCATGAAACGCTTCAGCCCGTGCGCTATTATATGAAGCTTCCGGAAGCGATCGGCGAGCGTGAGGTCATTGTCGTCGATCCGATGCTGGCGACGGGAAATTCTTCCGTCGCCGCGGTCACGATGCTGAAGGAAGCCGGCGCGGCGCGCCTCAAATTCATGTGCCTGCTCGCCGCGCCGGAAGGCGTCGCCGCCTTCGAAACGGCGCATCCGGATGTTCCGGTTTTCACCGCCGCCATCGACCGCGGACTGAATGAGAAAGGCTACATCCTTCCCGGTCTCGGCGACGCCGGCGACCGGATTTACGGAACGGTCTAATTTTTCGCGCGCGTCCAGCCGACCAGCAGAAAACCGACGATCAGGAGCGCGCTGTATTCCATGCCGTTGCGCCCGGCGCCGACGACGAACCATCCGAACGGCATGTGAACGAGGATCATGCCCGTCGCGTAAATCGCGACGAAAAGGCTGGCGAGAACCGGCCGCAACAGGCCGATGGCGAGCAAGGGCGCGGCGATAAGCTCATAACCGGTGATCGCCGCGGCGATTTCGAATCCGAAGGGAAACCCCTTGCTTTCAAGCCATTCGCCGAAGGGCGCGACGCCGCCTTGCGTCGCCCGCCACAGTCCGTGCGTGAAAACGAGCGCGCACAGGGCGACGCGCATTATGAGCAGGCTGACGTCCGGGCGGAGGGGCGAAATCATGTCACGGTTTCCGTTTCAAAGGCGGGCGCATGATGTTCGCCCGACCGGCTTCCTGTCAAAGCTCCGCCGCGAAACCTTCAACTCCTCGCCGCTATTCCGCCCCGATCTGTCGCTTTGATGCCGGCCGGGTTAGGGTCAGCACGCGACGGGGAGTCGAAAGCTGCCGATAATAGGTTCATCCGCAACGCCCCTGACGGCGCCCGCGCCCCGGCGCGTCGACCCGCGCTGGTTTCAGATCGCAGCGTTGTCTTCGCTCCTCGCCTTCGGTCTTGCAAAGCGCGCCTTCGACATTTCACCCGCGGACATCGCGGTCATTTTCAGCGTGGCGCTTGCGACGCAATGGGCGATGTCGACAGTCTTCGCCATCCGCTTCGAGGCGAAAAGCGCCCTCATCACCTCTTTGTCTTTGACGTTGCTCTTGCGCGCAGGGCCGCTCTGGCCGCTCGCCGCCGCCGCCTTCATCGCCATCTCATCAAAATTCCTGCTCCGCGCGCGCGGCAAGCATGTGTTCAACCCGGCGAATATCGGCATTGTCGCAACCACGCTGATGACGAGCGCCGCCTGGACGACGCCTGGACAATGGGGCGCGGCGATGTGGCTTGCCGCGCTGATCGCCGGCGCCGGATCGTTCGTCACCTGGCGCGCCTCGCGCCTTGACGTGCCGCTCGTCTTTCTGGGCGTTTTCGCCCTTCTGCTTTTTGCGCGCGCAATCTGGCTCGGCGATCCGTTTTCAATCCCGATGCTGCGGCTTCAGAACGGCGCGCTCGTGCTGTTCGCCTTCTTCATGATTTCCGATCCGAAGACGACGCCCGACGGGCTTATCCCACGCATCGCTTTCGCCGCCGGCGCCGCTTTGCTCGCCTATATTCTCATCTTCCAGTTTCATCGCTCGGACGGCCTCTTTTACGCTCTGGCGATCGCCTGCCTCATCCGCCCCGCCTTTGAATTCTTCGACACCGCGAAACGCTATCAGTGGCGCGAGCCCCCGCCCGCGCAATCGCCCGCAAATCTCGTCATTCCTGCAGAATAAGTGAAAGGGAGAAAAACCCCGTGAAACGTTCAATAAACCGGCCTGTAAAACGACCGCTCAAGAAATCGCTTATCGCGGCCGCCTCCGTTATGGCGGCGCTCGCGGCAACCGGCGGCGCTTTCGCCTTTTGCGGTTTCTATGTCGCGAAGGCGGACACCAAGCTTTTCAACAAGGCATCGAAAGTCGTGATCATGCGGGACGAAGACCGCACGGTCATCACCATGTCGAACGACTATCAAGGATCGCCGAAGGAATTCGCGATGGTCGTTCCGGTTCCCGTCGTGCTGGAGGAAGGGCAGATCCACGTCACCGACAACGCGATTATTGACCATCTCGACGCCTATACGTCTCCGCGTCTCGTTGAATATTTCGACGAAGATCCCTGCACCGCCTACGTCTATGACGAGATCATGGTCACCGCCTCCAGGGCGCCGGCCGCCGCCGCGGAAAAGCGGCGCGGCGATGATGCGCTAGGCGTCACGGTTGAGGCCGAATACACGGTCGGCGAGTACGACATCCAGATTCTGTCGGCGAAGGAATCGGGCGGCCTTGCGGTCTGGCTCAAACAGAACGGCTACAAGCTGCCGAAAGGGGCCGAAGCGACGCTCGGCAGCTATATCAAACAGGGAACGAAATTCTTCGTCGCCAAGATCAACCTTGAAGAGCAGGCGAAAACGGGCCTTCACTATCTGCGCCCGCTGCAGATCGCATTTGAATCGCCGCGCTTCATGCTGCCGATCCGCCTCGGCACGGTCAACGCCGACGGCAAGCAGGAGCTTTTCGTCTTCGCGCTCACCCGCAACGGGCGCATTGAAACGACCAATTACCGGACGGTGAAACTGCCGACCGGCATGAATATTCCGACTTATGTGAAGGATGAATTCGGCGACTTCTACAAGGCGATGTTCGCCGAACAGGTGACCCGGGAATCAGAGAACGCCGTCTTTCTTGAATACGCCTGGGACATGAACTGGTGCGACCCCTGCGCCGCCGATCCCTTGTCCAATGACGAATTGCGCGAATTGGGGGCCTATTGGCTGGACGGCGAGAACGGGACGTCGAAACCGTTCATCCGCCGCCGCCCGCCGCCGCCTTCCGGCGGCGCAAAGGATGTGTTCGTGACGCGCCTCCATGTCAGTTATGACGCGGCCCATTTTCCGGAAGACCTGATGTTCAAGACAACGGGAGACCGGGAGAATTTTCAGGGCCGCTATGTCATGCGCCACCCCTACAAGGGCGACGCCCAGTGCGACGCGGCCAAGGATTATCGCGCCGGCCTGCCCAAACGGTTTGAAGAGGAGGCACAGACCCTCGCCACGCTCACCGGCTGGGATATCGACGACATCCGGACGAAAATGGATGACGGCGGCCAGGGCTATGTCCCTCCCAAAAAAGAAAACTGGTGGGAAAAGCTCTGGCGCAAAGACGATAAAAAGGGCTGACATAGAGGTCTGAATCGGTCCGTTTGGGGCTGATCCGCCGCCGCGAAGCAGGCTAGACTTCGCCGCATGGCGAACTGGATCACCCTTGCGCGGATAATTCTCATCATCCCCTTTGCGGCGATGTTCTTCATCAACGCATCCTGGGCGATGACGGGGGCGCTTGCGCTCTTCGCGATCGCGGCCGTCAGCGATTATTTCGACGGGATGATCGCGCGCGCCAGAAACGAGACTTCGGCGCTCGGCGCCGCGCTCGATCCGATTGCGGACAAGCTGCTCGTCGCGACGGCGCTCTTGCTGCTCGTGAAGAACGGCTTCATCCGAGACGCCGACATTCTGGCCGCGCTC